>JAIHVJ010000001.1 GCA_022720335.1 Collinsella sp. | reverse complement strand
GGCCGTTTTGTTGTGGGTCAAATATGAACGTTGTGTTAATGAGTCGGTGGACGGTGGTGGTTTTCGGTGAGCGGCGTATCCTTCCAACGGTTTATCTAGTGTGTCAGTTGAAAGGAAGAGGGCGCTCGTCATTGTTTGAATGTGAACTGCCGTTTGACCACAAGACGTTGCATCTGGAGCTCGAGGATAAGAACTTCGCGGGTGTGATGGAAGGTCATCAAAACGAGTTTAAGACTACAAAATCGCAGGAAGAGCTGGTAGAGGAGTCGCTTGCCAACCCTTATGGTTCGCCTTCGCTCGAGGAGCTTTGTGCTGGCAAGAAGGATATCGTCATTATTAGCTCCGATCATACGCGCCCCGTTCCCTCGCGTGTGACGATGCCTATTCTGCTGCATCACATCCATTCCGCTGCGCCCGAGGCTCGAGTGCGTATTTTGGTTGCTACGGGTATGCATCGTCCGTCGACGCACGAGGAGCTCGTCAACAAGTACGGCGAGGAGATCGTTGCCAACGAGGAAATCGTTATGCACGTCGCGACTGACGACAGCATGATGAAAAAGATCGGCACCCTGCCTTCTGGTGGCGAGTGCATCATCAACAAGATTGCTGCCGATTGCGATCTGCTGCTTGCCGAGGGCTTTATTGAGCCGCACTTCTTTGCCGGTTTCTCTGGTAGCCGCAAGTCCGTCCTGCCTGGCATCGCCAGCTACAAGACCATCATGTACAACCACAACGGTCAGTTTGTGAACGATTCCCATTCGCGTGCCGGCAACCTGTGCCACAACCACGTGAGCGAGGACATGTTTGCCGCTGCCGAGATGGCTCACCTTGCCTTTGTGCTTAATGTGGTGCTCAACGGCAAGCACGAGGTTATCGGCTCCTTTGCAGGCGACATCCATAAGGCACACGAGGCTGGCTGCGAGTTCGTGAAGAGCCTTGCCGGCGTTGAGCCCGTCGAGTGCGAGATCGCCATCACCACCAACGGCGGCTACCCGCTCGACCAGAACATCTATCAGGCCGTGAAGGGCATGTGCTCTGCCGAGGCTACGCTTCCCGAGGGCGGCGTGATCATCGACGTCGCCGGTTGTGCCGACGGCCACGGTGGCGAGGGCTTCTATCACAACATCGCCGACAACGATCCGGCGGAGTTTGAGCGTGCCTGCATCGATCGTCCCAAGGACGAGACCCTGCCCGACCAGTGGACGAGCCAGATCTTTGCCCGCATCCTGGCGCATCACCCTGTGATCATGGTTACCGATCTGTGCAATCACCAGATGATCAAGGATATGCACATGACGCCGGTCAACACTCTCGATGAGGCGCTCAAGCTCGCCTTTGAGATGAAGGGTGCCGATGCCAAGGTGGCCGTCATTCCCGATGGCCTGGGCGTTGTCGTCGCGCAGCACTAGTACGCGGCCTAAACGAATCGTTTATAACCGACAAGAAAGATAAGGTTTTATGCTTACCAAACTCCTCTGCGAATTCGGCGCAACGGCCCTCATGATCATCTTTGGCGTGGGCGTACACTGCGATACCGTGCTCAAGGGCACCAAGTATCAGGGCTCCGGTCACATGTTTGCCATCACCACCTGGTCTTTTGGCATCTCGGTCTGCCTGTTTGTCTTTGGCGGCGCCGTGTGCATGAACCCCGCCATGGTGCTTGCCCAGTGCATCGTAGGCCTGGTGCCGTGGAGCAGCTGCATCCCCTTCATGCTTGCCGATATGCTCGGCGGCTTTGTGGGCGCCGTAATCGCTTGGTTGATGTATGCCGATGAGTTCAAGGCTTCCGAGGGCGTCGTCGACCCCATTGCCCAGCGCAACATCTTCTCGACCAACCCCACCACCGAGGGCACGAACTATGCCCGCAACTTCTTCTGTGAGGCCATCTGCACCTTCGTGTTCATCAGCGCCATCCTTGCTGCCGCTAGCCGCGCTGGCGAGAACGTTTTGATGCTCGCCATCTGCGTCGGTCTGATCGTTTGGGCCGTTGGCATGGGCATGGGCGGTATCACCGGCTTCGCCATGAACCAGGCTCGTGACCTTGGTCCTCGCATGGCTTACCAGGTACTGCCGATCAAGAACAAGGCCGACAACAACTGGAAGTATGGCCTGCTTGTTCCTGGCATCGCACCGTTTATCGGTGCCGCTCTGGCCGCACTGTTTGTGCACGGTTTCTTGGGCATGTTCTAGTCAAAGGCTACATAGTTGTCCGCTGACCGCATGGGGTCTTTGTTGCGTTCGAACAAGCAACCCACATATATATCTGAATTTGGATGTGGTGGGCGCTTGGCTGTTGGGTGCTTTGAGATGAGGGCGGTGCTTTGGGAAGGGGCGCCGCCTTGGAATGGGATGGGGTGTTTAGGTGAAGAGGGGCTTTATGGCTGATAGGTAGTCTTTGGCTACTTCGGCCTTATCTGCTTGGAAGTTGTGCCAGGCCCACCATTGGACCATTCCTACGAAGCTTGAGGCTATGTGGTGTAGTAGGAAGCTTCGGTCCATGGTGGCGGCGGGGCCGTTTGGGTCGGTAGGGACGGTTTCGGCTGCTCGTGACATGATGGTCTTGCGGAGACAGTCGGCGAAGACGCGCGAGCCGGCTCCGGCTACGAGGGCTCGAACGCCCTGACGGCGTTCCCAGAGGTTGTTGAGGATATGCTCGACTTGCACGAGTGGGTCGTCGAGCGGCGTACCATCGTCGTCGAGGGCGTGGGCGCAGATGTCGCTCACGAGCTCGGACAGTAGGTCGTCTTTGCTCTTAAAGAGGCCGTAGAATGTGGCCCGACCAACATGGGCACGAGCGATGATGTCGCCGACGGTAATCTTGCCGTAATCCTCTTCGCGTAGCAGCTCGGAGAACGCTGCAACGATGGCAGCGCGGCTTTTTTCTTTGCGGGCATCCATGGCTATGCATCCACGTGAACGAGTAGACAACGGAGCGTGCCGGAGCAACCCTCGTAGGGGCGCTTGCCGGCGCCGTAGCCGACGGCTTCGATGTGGTAGCGTGCCGGCAGGTGCTCGGACGTGCGCAGCGCGGTGACGATGGCGGCGCCCGTGGGCGTCACGAGCTCGCCAGCGACCGGTGCGGGCGTGAGGGCGATATTGCCCGCCTGGCACAGGTTGACGACAGCGGGGACGGGAATGGGCATAAGGCCGTGGGCGCAGCGAATGGTTCCGTGGCCTTCGGAGAGCGACTCGACCACGATGTCCTCAATACCTAGGTCATCGAGGCAGATGGCGACAGAGCAGACGTCGACGATGGAATCGACGGCGCCTACCTCGTGGAACATGACGGTCTCGGGCTTTTTGCCGTGGGCCTTTGCCTCGGCGGCGGCGAGCGCGGTAAAGATGGCGAGCGCACGGCGCTTGGCGCCATCGCTTAGCTGCGAGCCGTCGATGATAGCGGTGACGTCCGCCAAAGAACGGTGGTGATGGTGGTGGGCGTGATGGTGACCCTCGTGGCCATGGCCGTGGGTCTCATGATCATGCTCATGGCAGTGCTCATGCTCGTCATGGTCATGATGGTGGTGCTCGTGCTCGTGCGTGTGCTCGGCAGCTGCTTCGTTGCCGTAGAGCCATGCCATGTCGTGGTCGTGGTTCTCGAGCTCTTCTGCCAGCTGAACGTCGAAATCGCAGGCGTCGATGCCATGCTTGTTTACGCGCGTGACGGCGATCGTAAAGCCGTCGACCGGCAGCGTGGCGAGCTGTTCGCGCAGGTGCTCCTCGCTGGCGCCCAGGTCGAGCAGGGCCGCGACGGTCATATCGCCGCTGATGCCCGAGGTACCGTCGATGATAAGCGTGTGCTGATGGTTGGACATGGAATGCTCCTTATCGGGCGCGGGATGTGCCGGCGCTCAGATGATTGATAAGACTTGCCTGGTAGGCGGCACCAAAGCCGTTGTCGATATTGACGACCGAAACGCCGCTGGCACAGGAGTTGAGCATGGCGAGCAGCGCGGCTACGCCACCAAAGCTTGCGCCGTAGCCCACGCTGGTGGGAACGGCGATGACCGGACAGCTCACCAGGCCGCCGATAACGCTCGCCAACGCGCCCTCCATGCCGGCGACGGCAATGATCACCTGCGCCTGCGCAAGTTCCTCGGCATGCGCGAGCAGGCGGTGCAGGCCGGCGACACCCACGTCGTAGAGGCGGTCGACCTCGTTGCCATAGAATTCGGCCGTCAACGCGGCTTCCTCGGCGACGGGCAAGTCGCTCGTGCCGGCGCAGGCGACGACGATGCGTCCGTTGCCGGTAGGGGAGGGCTTGCCGCCCACGAGGGCGAGCTGTGCGTTCGGGACATATCCCAGGTCAATGCCGTTGCCGAGAAGCTCAGCGGTGCGAGCGGCTTTTTCGGCATCCAGGCGCGTGACCAGGATGCGCTCCTGGCCGGCATCGCGCAGTGCTTCGATAATGGCGGCAATCTGCTCGGCGGTTTTACCGGCACCGTAGACAACCTCGCCGGCTCCCTGGCGCACCCCGCGCGAAAGATCGAGCTGCGCAAAACCCAGATCGGCAGTTGGCGCCGTCTGGATGCGCGTGAGGGCGACTGCCGGGGCGACTGCTCCGTCGGCAACATCGCTCAGCAATTGCTCAAGATCTCGCTTATCCATATATGTTCCCTTCGACGGCGCAAAGTCTAGCACTCAAAGGGTATGTTTCCGAACACTAAGACAAAATTGTTCGGAAACTATAGGACAGACTGATTCAATTGTTAGACGGATCGACTAGTCACGCAGGATGATGTCCATGGCGAGCATCAGGTTGCGCTCGTTGATGGCAAACGGGGCGGCTTCGCGCGTCTTGGGCTTGGCACAAAACGCGATGCCCGTGCCCGCGGCCTGAATCATGGGGATGTCGTTGGCGCCGTCGCCGATCGCGACGGTATGGGCCATATCGACACCGCACTCAACTGCCCAATCCAGCAGCTGGATGAGCTTGGACTCCTTGGTCACGATGTCTGCCGCCAGCTTACCGGTGAGTTTGCCGTCCACGACCTCCAGGCGGTTAGCCAGGCAAAAGTCGATACCCGCGGCGGCCACGATCTTATCGGCGACCTCGTGGAAGCCGCCGCTTACCACGCCGACCTTCCAGCCCTTGCTGTGCGCCGAGCGCACAAGCTCCAGCGCGCCGGGGGTAAACGTCACGCGCTCAAAGGTGCGCTCGAACACGCTCTCATCCAAGCCGGCAAGCAGCCCCACGCGCTCCTCGAGTGCCTGCTTAAAGTCCAGTTCGCCGCGCATGGCGCGCTCAGTGATCTTCGCCACTTGCTCGCCTACGCCGGCCTCCTCGCCCAACAGGTCGATGGCCTCCTGGTTGATGAGCGTGGAGTCGATATCCATAACGATGAGGCGTGCAGTCATGGCGGGCCTTTCCGAGTGCAGTTGTATTGGGGCACATTGTCGCACGCGGCGCGCCTTGGCGACGGCCAGGCTGCGTCAATTGTTTCGTCTCCGTCAAGTCTTTGGGCGAGAACTACTTTTTCGCGGCACATCGACGCGGGTGCGATAAGATAGAACGCCATGTCCGGCTGCGCGGTTTACGCAGGCTGGGCAAATCTGTACGACGCCGCCCGGAACGACACGGGGCGGCACAGATCCATAAAGGAGGATCACTGGTATGAGCCAGACCCGTCCCATCGACGAGCATTCCATGCACACCCGTACCTGCGGCGAGCTTCGCCGCGAGAACGTGGGCGAAGAGGTCACCCTCACCGGTTGGGTGAGCCGTCGCCGCGACCACGGCGGCCTTATTTTCTGCGACCTTCGCGACCGCGAGGGCATCACACAGCTCACCTTCGACCCCGAGCACTCCGACGGCGATGCCTTTAAGATCGCCGAGACCATGCGCCCCGAGTGGCCCATCAAGATCCACGGCGTCGTGCGCGCCCGTGGCGAGGAGACCACCAACACTAAGCTCGCGACCGGCGAGATCGAGGTCCTGACCGACCACGCCGAGGTGCTCAACACGTCTGTCACCCCGCCGTTCCAGATCGAGGACGGCATCGAGACCAGCGAGGACACCCGTCTGCGCTATCGCTATCTTGACCTCCGTCGTCCCGAGATGATGGCCAACCTCAAGCTGCGCTCCGACTTTACCTTTGCCATTCGCGAGGCGCTGCACAACCGTGAGTTCATGGAGGTCGAGACGCCCTCCCTGTTCAAGTCCACGCCCGAGGGCGCCCGCGACTTCATCGTCCCCAGCCGCATCCAGCCGGGCAACTTCTACGCCCTGCCGCAGTCCCCGCAGCTTCTGAAGCAGCTGCTCATGGTCGGTGGCGTCGAGCGCTACTACCAGGTTGCCAAGTGCTTCCGCGACGAGGACCTGCGTGCCGACCGTCAGCCCGAGTTCACCCAGGTCGATATCGAGATGTCCTTCGTGGACCAGAACGATGTCATGAGCGCGCTCGAAGAGGTTCTTGCCGATGCCTTCGGTCGCATGGGTGTCGAGATGCCCACGCCGCTGCGTCGCATGAACTACTGGGATGCCATGGACACCTATGGCTCCGACAAGCCCGATACCCGCTATGGCATGCACCTGGTCGACCTGACCGACATCTTTGCCAACTCCAAGTTCAAGGTCTTTGCGACCGCCGCAAATGAGGAGGGCTCTGTCGTCAAGGCCATCAACGCCAAGGGCGCCGGTGCCTGGGCACGTGCCAAGATCGATAAGCTTGCCGGCGTGGCCTCCACGTTTGGCGCCAAGGGTCTGGCGTGGATCGCTTTCCGCGAGGACGGCTCCATCAACAGCCCCATCGTCAAGTTCTTCTCGGACGAGGAGATGGCGGCTCTGCGCGAGCGCATGGATGTCGAGCCCGGCGACCTTGTGATGTTCGCCGCCGGCCCGCGCCTGCTTTCCGACGAGATCCTGGGTGGCATGCGTTCCCACATGGCCAACGCGCTTGAGATCAAGCGCGAGGGCCACGACTTCCTGTGGGTCGTCAACTTCCCGCTGTTCCACTGGGATGAGGACCGCAAGGCCTATGCCGCCGAGCATCAGCCCTTCACCCTGCCGACCGAGACCGACATCGCTAAGATCGAGGCCGACCCGTTGGCAGCCGGTTCTTGCACCTACGACTTTGTCATGGACGGCTTTGAGGCCGGCGGCGGCGGTATGCGTATCCACAACGCCGAGATGCAGATGTCCATGCTCAAGCTCCTGGGCTTTACCGAGGAGCGCGCCGAGTCTCAGTTCGGCTTCCTCATGGAGGCCCTCAAGTTTGGTGCGCCCCCGATGGGCGGTTTCGCTCTGGGCCTGGACCGCGTGTGCATGCTGCTCACCGGTTCCGACTCCATCCGCGACGTCATGGCGTTCCCCAAGACGGCCAGCGGCTCCGACCTTATGTCGGGCGCCCCGAGTGCCGTTTCCGGCGCCCAGCTCAAGGACGTCAGCCTGCGCCTGATGTAGGCGAGCGGCTACATAATGCCCACAACGAGGGAAGGACGCGTGCCTTCCCTCGTTTTTTATGCGCCGAGGTTGTGAGGGCATGGGGTGACCGGACGTCGAGGAAGCTGCGTCCCGGAATTTGCGTCCAGAACGGGTCACGCTTTCCCAAAGGGGGTCCTCTGGGAAAGCGCGACCCAGAATTCGGCAAAATAATGGGGCACAGTTTCCGGTTGAGCCGTCTAACGGAAACTGTGCCCCAGAATGAGCGCTCAAAACGGGGCAGGCTTTCCGCAACAACTGTCTGGCGGAAAGCCTGCCCCAGTTTCTTATAGCGAGTCTCTCTGGATCAGCTGCATGTGCATCACGGAGGTGGTGGGCTCGGCACCCTTGATCATGTCGAGCACAATGTTGGCGGCCATGTGGCCTTCTTCGCGCAGGGGCTGGCGGACGGTCGTGAGCGCGGGGACGCAGCGCGTCGCAATCTCGTGATCGTCGAAGCCGACGACAGAAACGTCCGCAGGAACGGATAGGCCTGCCTCGTTGAGCGCGGTGATGACGCCAGCCGCGATACGGTCCGATCCGCAGAGCACGCCATCGAAAGCAATCTCGCGCGCGAGGATCTGGTGCATGGCCTGATAGCCGTCTCCGTTGTTCCAGCCGGTATAGATAACGTTTGCGTCTGGGAGGTCTTCGCCCAAGACGGCACGGTAGCCGCGCAGGCGGTCGACAACAGCGGGGTTGTCTTGCGGTCCCAACACGGCGACGATATCTTTGCGCCCGCGTTCCTTCATGGCGAGTGCCGCAAAGTGTCCGCCCTCTTCGTCGTCAGAGTAGACTGTCGAGAACACATCGCGATAGGGGTGGCCCTCGAGCTGGCCGCACAACACGGTGGGTACGCCCAGCTCGCGCAGCACCTCGAGCAGCTCGCTGCCCTTGTAGGGGGAGACGTCGATCACGGCGTCGAACGAGCGGCGCTCAAAGTGCTCGCGTGCGCGGTTGCGCTCATGCGTAGAAGACGCCTGCAAGATAACGGGCAGATAGGACGACTCCGACAGTTCCTCGGTAATGCCGCTCAAAAACTCGCTATAGGTGGGGTCGCTGAAGAGTTCACTTAGGGGCTCGGTCACGAGCACGGCGATGATTTCCGTGCGCCCGACAGCGAGCGCTCGGCCACGAGCGTTGGGGACAAAATTGACTTCCTTGGCCGCCGCGCGGACGCGCTTTTTGGTTTCCTCGCTAATGCGGGGCGAATCGTTGAGAGCGCGCGATGCCGTGGAGCGCGACACGCCGGCAGCTGCGGCAACCTCGGCAAGCGTAGGTGCGGTGCGAACTGGTTGGGTCATGGCGTCTCCTGGAGAATGCGGTCGATGTTGTCGCTGATACGGGTTGGTGCGGATACAGCTTACTATAGTGCGCCTGAACAGCGTTCATGGTATCCGGTGACCGGTGTCGTTTTGCAACCAAGCCACAATCGAATACGTCTCGTGTGGGTGAGATATCAGCGGGCGTGGTGGTTGCCTACGAGCTTAAGAACGATGTCTTGCGCTGAGTGTCGATACTCAGGGTGACATAAGTGAGGCGGTTGTACAACCGGTTGCACAGTTAACCCGACCAAATCGACCGTTCAGCGGACAACCGGTTGCACAGTTTTTTGCATCGACCGTAAGATAAGGACAACCGGTTGCACAAGAATCACTACGATGACGAAGGAGCATCACCATGGACGCCATTAACGATTGGGAAAACCAAGCGCTCACCCACAGGAACCGCCTGGCACCCCATGCGTACTTCATGGGTTACGAGACCGCCGATCTCGCCGCTACGTACAGCCGCGAGCTGTCGCGCGGGTTTGTCCAGCTGTCCGGCTCGTGGCAGTTCCGCCTCTTTGAGGGGCCTGCTGCCGTCTCTAACGAGGAGCTTTCCACGTACGAGCCCGAGTGGGATCACGTGGAGGTTCCGCACCTGTGGCAGGTGGATGGTTATGGCAACCTTGCCTACACCGACGAGGGTTTCCCGTTCCCGGTGGATCAGCCGTTCGTTCCCTCTGACGATCCCACGGGCGTGTACCAGCGCATCGTCAATCTTCCCGCCGTGCCTGCCGGCGCTCGCGAGATCATTCGCTTTGACGGCATCGAGAGCTATGGCGAGCTGTACGTCAACGGCAAGTTTATCGGCATGACCAAGGGCTCGCGCCTGTCTGCCGAGTTCGACGTGACCGACGCGCTCGTCGAGGGCGACAACCTGTTTGCGGTCAAGGTCCTGCAGTACAGCGATGGCAGCTATATCGAGGATCAGGACATGTGGTGGGCCTCGGGCATCTTCCGCGATGTGTACCTTATGCAGCGTCCCGCCGCACACCTGGTCGACTTTAGGTTCCGCACGCACCGCGAGGGCGATGCCGCTCTGATCACGCTCGATACGGTTGCCGAGGGAGCTACCCGCGTTGTGTTTACGCTCAGTGATGGCGAGAACGTGGTGGCTACGGGTGAGTGCGTCGACGGCCATGCCGAGTGCAGCGTGACCGATGCCCACTTCTGGAATCCCGAGGATCCCTTCCTCTATGACCTTACGTTTGAGGTCTACGACGGTGACCAGGTCAGCGAGTACGTCCCGCATCGCCAGGGTCTTGCCGAGGTGACGGTCGAGGGCAATCATATCTACCTCAACGGCACTTACTTTAAGATGCATGGCGTCAACCGCCACGATCACGACGATCACAAGGGCCGCGCCGTGGGCCTCGATCGCATGCGCCGCGACCTGGAGCTCATGAAGCAGCACAACATCAACGCGGTGCGCACGTCCCACTACGCCAACGACCCGCGCTTTTACGAGCTGTGCGACGAGTACGGCATCATGCTGGTCGCCGAGACCGATATGGAGAGCCACGGCTTCGAGAATATCGGCAATATCGCCCTGGTGACCGACGACCCGGCATGGGAGCCGGCCTACGTCGACCGCATTGAGCGCCTGGTGATGCAGGAGCGCAACCACGCCTGCATCATTATGTGGTCGATGGGCAACGAGAGCGGCTATGGCTGCAACATCCGCGCGATGTACGCCAAGGCTCACGAGCTCGACGGTCGTCCGGTCCACTACGAGGAGGATCGCAACGCCGATACCGTCGACGTTATCTCCACCATGTACTCCCGCGTGTCGCAGATGAACGACTTTGGTGAGCATCCATTCCCCAAGCCGCGCATCAACTGCGAGTACGGTCACTCCATGGGCAACGGCCCCGGAGGCCTGTCCGAGTATCAGGAGGTCTTCGATCGCTGGGATTGCATCCAAGGCCAGTTTATCTGGGAATGGTGCGACCACGGTTTGGCTGCTGTGACCGAGGACGGCGTTGCCTACGACATGTACGGCGGCGACAACGGCGACTACCCCAACAACAGCAACTTCTGCATCGATGGCATGGTGTTCCCTTGGCAGCAGCCGAGCCCGGGCCTCACTGAGTATGGCCAGGTCATCTGCCCGGTTCGCATGGCTTATGACACCGAGGCGGGCGAGCTGACCGTCACCAACAAGCGTTGGTTCACCACTCTCGAGGATGTCTGCCTGTCGGCCGAGACCCTGGTGGACGGCGACGTGGTCAGCCGCAAGACGCTCATGCCCGGTGCGGTTGCCCCCGGCGAGTCCGTCCAGCTGCCACTGGTGATTCATGAGGCCGCGGTAGGCGAGACCCTACTGACCGTGCGCGCCTACACCATGGCCGCTCACGTCTGGTGCGAGCCGATGTTCCAGCTGGGCGCAAGCCAGTTTGCCATCGCAAACCTTCCGGCGCCGGCCATCGCCGCCCCCGTTCGTCCTGAGCTTACGGTCGAGGAGACCGAGCAGGAGATCCACATTCACTCCCTCAACGGCGAGCTGACCTTCAGCAAGGTCAACGGTACCGTGAGCGAGTGGAAGGCATCCGGCCGCGACGTCATGGCCTCTGGTCCCCAGGTTGGTTTTTGGCATCCGCTCGTCGACAACCACGCCCAAGAGTATGACTCCCTGTGGAAGGACAACTTCATCGATGTGATGCAGACGTCTACCCGCAAGGTTACTTGGAAGCAGGACGGCAATGCGGTCGTCGTTACCGTGAGCCAACGTATTGCTCCTCCCGTCCGCGCGTTCGGCATGCGCGTCGAGCTTGTCTACACCGTGCTTCCGAGCGGTCGCGTCGACCTCAAGGTTTCCGGCGAGCCCTACGGCGACTATTCGGACATTATCCCGCGCATCGGCATCTCCTTTGAGGTTCCCGGTTGCGATCGTGCCGTCGAGTGGTATGGCCACGGCCCGGGCGAGAACTATCCGGACTCGCTGCGTGCCAACCCGGTCGGTCATTACCGCACTACGGTCGACGACATGTTCACGCCCTACGTTATGCCTCAGGACTGTGCCAACCGCGAGGGTACCCGCTGGGTTGCCCTGCGCTCTAGCCACGGTGATGGCGTGCTGGTGACTCGTCCGGCCGACGCCGCTTCCAACCCGTTCTCGTTCTCGGCATGGCCCTATAGCTGCGAGGCTATTGATAATGCCAAGCACGTCTACGACCTTGTTCCGGGCGACACGGTCACGGTTAACATCAACGACCAGCTGCTCGGCCTTGGCTCGAACTCTTGGGGTTCCGAGGTGCTCGATTCCTATCGCACCCGTTTTGAGAGCTTCAGCTTTGAGGTGTCCCTGCGACCGCTGACGTCTGCCGATTTGGCTCAGGCGCTGGCACCCATTAAGGAGGCATAAGCCATGCATGTCTTTAACTCGCGCGCCGATTTCGACGCTCAGATGAAGTCCGTCAAGAAGTGGATGCGTACCGGCCAGGCGCTCGACGGCGTTTCTGAACTGCAGCACGATGTGGCGTACTCCATCGGCGACTCGCTGGTGTACTGGTGGGTCTATGCCCGCGAGGCCGCAACCGCCGACCTGGTCGGTCACCGTCGCTACCATGCCGTGCTCGCTCCGCTCGACGGCGACCTGACCGTCGAGGTTGCCCCCAAGGCAGGCCTCACCTGCACCCGCGCTTACAGCGATATCGATGATCGCGAGCGCTTTGAGGGGGCGGGGGAGACCGTGACGATTCCCGCCGGCGGCGTTGCCGTCGTCGAAATTGACGAGGCCTACCGTGTCGTGGCCGATGCCGCGGATCCCCGCGTCGTGGTACTGCACGTGACGGTCGAAGGTTATTCCTTCCCCAACAAGTAGTATTCGTCCGCCTGGACGTTTGCTTCGCGCCGTTAAGGGGGATGGCTTTGTTGACTCCCTTTTCCCCATTCCCCTTAGCAGGTGCGCCGTCCGTGTTTGCACTTGCAGCTCGGACGGGTTTAGATGACATTTAATAGATGATTGGGAGGGCTTATGAGCTCTGAAAAACGAGGAACGATTGGTTCGTTCGCTCTGCTGGGCATGACGGTTGCCGCCGTGTTCGGTATCAAGAACATCATCAACAACAACGCGGCCATCGGCTTAGCAGCCGCGCCGTCGTTCTTCTTCGCCACGCTTTTGTACTTTGTCCCCTATACCCTGGTTACCGCCGAGTTCGTCGGCCTTAACAAGGACTCCGAGTCGGGCGTGTACGCATGGGTTAAGACCTCGATGGGTGGTCGCTGGGCGTTCCTGACGGCATTTAGCTACTGGTTCGTTAACCTGTTCTTCTTTGCGTCCGTCCTGCCCAACGTCATCATCTACGCGAGCTACGTGTTCTTTGGTGCCAACGCCGAGCTTTCGCAGCTGTGGATCACCATTATCGAGATCGTTGTCTTTGCTATCGCCACGTGGGTTTCGACCAAGGGCGCTAAGTGGATCGGCTCCATTTCCTCCTTCGGTTCGACCGCGGCTCTCGGCCTGACCGCCGTGTTCATCCTGCTGTCCCTGGCTGCTGCCTTTGGCGGCGTTGAGTTCGCTACGGCTCCTACTCCCGCTAACATGGCTCCCGACATGAGCAACTTCGCAACTGCGTGGGGCTTCTTCGGTACGCTTGCCTGGATCATCCAGGGCGTTGGCGGCGCTGAGTCTGTCGGCGTGTTCCTTAACGACCTTAAGGGTGGCGTCAAGGCCTTCGTGCGCACCGTCGTTATCGCCGGTCTGACCATCGGCCTTCTGTATGCAGGCGCTTCGCTGCTGGTTAACCTGTTCATCCCCGAGGGCGGCGTTGCCATCTCCACCGGTATCTTCGACGTATTCGGCGCTGTCTTTGCCCACTTTGGCATTCCCATGGAAGTGTCTACGCGCGCCATCGGCTTGATCCTTCTCGCCGCCACGCTGGGCTCCCTCATGATGTGGACCTCTGCTCCCATCAAGGTTTTCTTCACCGAGATCCCCAAGGGTGTCTTTGGTAGCAAGATCGTCGAGCTCAACGAGCACGGCATTCCCGCCCGCGCTGCCTGGCTGCAGTTCGCCATCGTCGTCCCCATCCTGATCATCCCGGCCCTGGGCTCCGGTAACCTCGACGACCTGCTCATGATCGTCACCAACATGACGGCTGCCACCGCTCTGCTCCCGCCGCTGCTGATCCTGCTTGCCTACTTTATGTTGCGCAAGAACTTCGACGCTGCTCCCCGTGGCTTCCGCATGGGTTCGCGCACCTTTGGCCTGGTCATTGCTGCATTCCTGCTTGTGGTCTTCTGCTTCGTGCTTATCTGCGGCACCATTCCGCTCGATCAGCCGCTGTGGCTGACGCTGGTCTACAACGTCGGCGGCGTGGTTGTCTTCCTGGGCCTTGCCGTGATGTGGTACAACCGCTACATCAACCGCCTGCGCGAAACCGATCCCGAGGCTGCTGAGAACGAGCTTCGCCCCTCCGTCCTCGACATGATGGAGTAGCGGCTAGGATTAATCTACGGCTGTGGAATAAATCGATTCCCTTTCCTAAGGAGGGGCCTTACGAGGCCCCTCCTTTTGTGTTTTGGAGCATGGTTTTGGACCCTGTGGGCAAAAAATGCCAAATATGAGTACTGTTGCAAAAGAGGTGTCATATTTTTCGGCCTGTTCTGAGCGAAAATGGGCTCAAAATCAATTTATCTAACCCCCTATAGACGCGATTCGATGGCTTCCAAAACATTAAAATCGGCCAAATCGGCCAATTTGCTCTCAATTCTGCTGCTACTAAATTTGTGACAGTACTCATATTTGCCACTTTTTGTCCACGGGGTGTCCGAAAGGGTCCTCGACAAGCATCTAACGCTACAATAACTACCACATGGCTGGGTTTGCCAGCCGAATGTACGATGTCGTGGGAGGGGACATGGTCGAGTTTACAAAGACGATTAAAGATCCGTTGGGATTACATGCCCGCCCGGTTGCGCTGCTCTATGACATCATTGCCAAGCATCGTTGCGACGTGTCAGTCAGTATCGGCGATCGCCACACGAATGGCCGCGATGTCATGGGACTCATGGCTCTCTACGGCGAGTGCGGCGAGGACATCATCTTCCGCGTTTCGGGCGTAGACGAGGCTTCCTGCGTTACGTCGATCAGAAATCTCTCACTCTAAGCATGATAGGGCGTGGTAAAGGATGGTCCTTTGCCGTGCCCTTTTGTTTCGTATAGGAAACTTTTTCGAAATCTGAATGGGGACCCTTTCCAAAAAGTTAACCACGTGTTAGTTTACTAAAGCGAACATAGGCGTGGTTAACTTTTACCGCGTCGATGTTGAGGACGAACTGACGTTAGGAGCCACTCATGTCTTGCGGACCGCAGATGCCGGCAATGCCGCTTTCGATGGTAAAAGCGGGCGAAACCGTGCGCGTGTCTCGTGTAAAGGGCAATGAGGATATGAAGCACCACCTCAAGGACCTCGGCTTTGTCGAGGGCAGCGAAATCCACGTGGTGAGCTCGAGTGGCGCCAATATCATCGTCACTGTGCTGGGCGCACGCTTTGGTATCGATTCCAAGGTTGCCATGCACATCATGACCGTCGGTTAGTCTGCAGCATTTCATAAAAACCGAAAGGGGGACAAGAGGATGAAGACGTTGGGTGACGTTAAGGTGGGCGAGAGCTCCACCATCGTCAAGCTTCACGGTGAGGGTGCGCTTCGCCGCCACCTTATGGACCTGGGGCTCATCAAGGGCACTTCGTTCAAGGTCGTGAAGGTTGCACCGCTCGGTGATCCGGTCGAGATCAACGTGCGCGGCTACGAGCTTTCCATCCGCAAGGAGGAGGCGGCCGTCGTCGAGGTCCAATAAGGGCTCGCGGCGTATGTTTCTGCAGATAAAGTTAGGTATTTCTAACTTAATGCAGCATTTTTGAAGCACATTATCCAGCCTGCGCGGAGAAAGCAGCGCAGGCACACAAGGAAGAAGGATTGAATGGCGGATTCTCAGATCCATGTCGCGCTGGCGGGTAACCCCAACTGCGGCAAGACCACGCTTTTCAACCTGATCACCGGCGCCAACGGCTACGTTGGCAACTGGCCCGGCGTCACGGTTGAGAAAAAGGAAGCCAAGCTCCTAAGCGACAAGAACGTTACCATCACGGACCTCCCCGGCATCTACTCGCTTTCCCCCTACAGCCCCGAGGAGCAGTGCTCGCGCGATTACCTCATGAGCGGCGAGCCCGATGTTGTCGTCCAGGTGGTCGACGCCACCAACCTCGAGCGTAACCTGTACCTGGCGCTTCAGGTTATCGAGACCGGCCTGCCCGTGGTCGTCGCCCTCAACATGGCCGACCTGGTCGAGAAGAACGGCGATAAGATCGATACGGACAAGCTCTCCAAGAAGCTCGGTTGCCCGGTCATGATGATCTCCGCTCTTAAGAACAAGGGCATCAAGGAGCTCTTCGAGCAGGTCAAGAAGTCTGCAGCTTCCAAGGGCCAGGTGCCGGAGCACAAGTTCGACTCCTCCATCGAGGACGTTCTTGACCACATCGAAAACAATCTGCCTGCGAGCGTTCCCGCTAACAAGCGCCGCTATTACGCCGTCAAGCTGTTCGAGCGTGATGCGGACGCCTGCAAGCTCATCAACCTCACCAAGGAGAAGGCCGCTCGCGTGGAGGAGCTGGTCGCTCAGTGCGAGCAGGACTGCGACGACGATGCCGAGTCCATCATCACCGGTGAGCGCTACGGCGTGATCGCACACATCATCGACGAGTGCCTCACCAAGGCCCCGGCCAAGATGAGCACCTCCGAGAAGATCGACCGCGTGGTTACCAACCGTATCCTGGGCCTGCCGATTTTTGTCGTCATCATGTTCTGCGTGTACTACATCGCCGTTTCCACCTTGGGTGGCACGGTGACGGACTTCACCAACGACCAGCTCTTCGGCACCGACGGCTGGTACGTGCTCGGTCAGGGCCGCGACGCTTACGACGCGGCTGTCGAGGCCGCGGGTGACGACGCCGACTCGGTCGACCCGGCACAGTACGGCCCCTATGTCCCGGGTATCACCACCATGGTGCACGATGCCCTCGTGGCGGGTGGCACCGAGGACGGTGGCCTGGTCGATTCGCTGGTCTGCGACGGCATCGTTGGCGGCCTGGGCGCCATCTTCGGCTTTGTGCCGCAGATGTTCCTGCTGTTCGTGATGCTGTCCTTCCTGGAGGACTGCGGCTACATGGCCCGCGTCGCCTTTATCATGGACCGCGTGTTCCGCCGCTTTGGCCTGTCCGGTAAGTCGTTCATCCCCATGCTCGTGTCCTCGGGCTGCGGCGTCCCCGGCGTCATGGCCACCAAGACCATCGAGAACGAGAAGGACCGCCGCATGACGGTCATGACCACCACGTTCATCCCCTGCGGCGCCAAGCTGCCGATCATCGCCCTGCTCATGGGCTCCATCATTGGCGATTCTTCCACCACGGCCGCATGGATCAGCCCGCTCTTCTACTTCCTGGGCGTCTTTGCCGTCATCGCCTCGGGCCTCATGCTCAAGAAGACCAAGCTCTTCGCCGGCCGTCCGACCCCGTTTGTCATGGAGCTTCCTGCCTACCACTTCCCGGCGATCCGTTCCTGGGCGCTGCACGTGTGGGAGCGCTGCTGGGCCTTTATCAAGAAGGCCGGCACGGTCATCTTTGCGTCCACCGTCGTCGTTTGGTTCCTCTCCAACTTTGGTAGCTATAACGGTTCCTTTGGCTTCCTGCCTGCGATGGACGGCATCCCCGAGGAGTTTATGGACTACTCCGTGCTCGCCATGCTCGGCAACCTGGTCGCTTGGATCTTCGCCCCGCTCGGCTTTAGCACCTGGCAGGCCACCGCGCTGACCGTCTCTGGCCTCGTCGCCAAGGAGAACGTCGTCGCCACCGCCGGCTCGCTGCTGTCCGTCGCCGACGCGGGCGAGACCGACCCGAGCCTGTGGACCGCGTTTGCCGGCATGTTCCCCACCATGGGCGCTTGCGTTGCCTTCGGCGCCTTCAACCTGCTGTGCGCTCCGTGCTTTGCCGCCATTGGCACCATCCGCAACCAGATGGACTCTGGCAAGTGGACCGCGACTGCCATCGGCTACGAGTGCGCCTTCGCTTGGGTGATCGGCCTGTTCATCAACCAGTTCTACAACCTGCTTGTCCTTGGGCAGTTTGGTATCTGGACGGTTGTGGCCATTGTGCTGCTGGTTGCGATGCTCTTCCAGATCTTCCGTCCCATGCCCAAGCATGTATGGACCGATGAGGACGAGACCAACACTGCTTCCGCCGCAGTTTCCGCTTAAGTCCGAATAAGGATTAACCCCTTTCCACGAGCCCGGGTGTCCCAGCGACACTCGGGCTTTTTGGTGGGAGAGATGTGGCGTTTCCGCAGATAAAACCGACCAAAACAAACCTGTCCCTTTTTGGTAGGTGGAGAATGGGGTAAAGTAAGTGGTGGTTAACTAGAGGAGGCTTGCTATGGCACCTATCGATATTGTTGTACTGGCTGTTATTGGTATTGCGTTTGTCGCGGTATGCGTGCGCATCTACCGCAAGGGCACCTGCGCCGACTGCGCTCAGGGTGGCGTTTGCACGGGGCATTGCTCCAACAAAAAGACGTGCGCCGCACTTAAGGGCGTGGACAAAATCGCCGAAGACTTGGGCCGCGGTATCAAATAAGGTCCAGACATCTAAGCGCCTCGCGAGCATCCGTTCGCGGGGTGTTTTTCGCTTTTGAGGGTGGGCGTGGCGAGTTGCTGGGTTATTTTGGGGTATCGTTAACTCAATTGTTTATTAGCTGCCCGTCTGTACCGGAGTAACCCTATGAGCGCACGCGTCACCATGAAGGACATAGCCGCCGAGCTTGGCGTTTCCATTAACACCGTGCATAAGGCCCTTACGGGCAAGGCTGGCGTGAGCGAGTCTGTGCGTGCCAAGGTTAATGCTAAGGCTGGGGAGATGGGCTATCACCGAAACACGAGCGCTTCGAGCCTGCGTCGTAAGGACATCAATCTGCTGTTTTGTCTGCCATGCGCATCGCGTGAGGGCGCTTATTTCTATCGTTACCTATGGGAAGGCTGCAATCGCTTTGAGCAAGAGGTCATCGACCAGGGCATTACCGTTGAACGCATTGAATTTGGCGTGGGCGGCTACGCTGATGCACTCGAGCAAATCGACGAGCGTCTGCAGGTGGGCGAGAAGATTGATGGCTTGCTCGCCTATGCGCCGGGCGACGATCGCGCGACTGAGCTTTTGGGACAGATCGCCGAGGCGGGCGTGACGATTGAGCTCGTTGACGGCGACCGCCCTCACCTCGATCGTCTGGGCGCTAGTTTGGCCGACTACTCCACGGCGGGAAGCCTGATGGCCGAGCAGGCGGCCAACCTGGTTCACGCTTCCGGGGCCGATACCCGCGTGCTTTTATTGGCGGGCGACCCCTATACCGACTCGCACTATTTGACCGCTCGCGCCTTCCACAATTACCTTCGCGAGCACAATGTTCCCTGGCAGGTCGAGGATCTGACCGGCGCTCATGCTCAGGTCAAGCAGCTCGAGCACGAGCTCAATCAGCGTCTAAAGTCATCGGAAGCCCCCGAGTTGATCTGCAGCGTGTTCGCCGTGGGCTCTGAGCTGATTGCCGATGCGCTTGTCTCGGCTAACAAGGCCGGCGAAGTGATGGTGATCGGCAACGACCTGTTCCCAGAAAGTGCGCTGGCCTTGCGTCGGGGCATCTTTACCAACATCGTCTACAAGGATCCGGTGAGTTTGGCATACCGTGGCGCCAAGACCTTAGGCGATTACCTGCTGTGGGGAAAGACACCGGCAGAGCCTGTGCAAAAGGGGGCCGTTGAGATGGTGTTTGCTAGCAACGTCGATCGTTACTGCGAGCTCGCCGGAATCTAATGCGTTTAGGGAGTTCCTTACTTGCCGCGTACTTTTTGGCAGGGGATCGAAAAATTGTTTCGAAGGCCGCTGATGGCGAATCTGCCGTCAGCGGCCTTTCTTTGTGCCGATCCAACGCAGGATCCATGGCTCGGCAACCGTTAAGCGGTCAAAACCTACCGTTCGCCCCATGATGGTTAGGTGAACGTTCACCTTATAACGCATTTTGCACTAAGATGGTGAACGTTCACCTAGAAGATGACGAGCGTATTGTGCGCCCGCTCCGCAAACAAAGGGGTTGTTTGATGAAAAACTTCATGGACGATCAGGATTTCCTGCTGAGCACCAAGACCGGCGAGGAGCTGTTCCACAACTTTGCCGAGGGCATGCCCATCGTCGACTACCACTGCCACATTTCTCCCAAGGAGATTTGGGAGGACAAGCGTTTCGAGAACATCACCGAGGTTTGGCTGGGCGGCGACCACTACAAGTGGCGCCTGATGCGTGCCAACGGCGTCGACGAGCGCTTTATCACTGGCGACGCCCCTGCTCGCGAGAAGTTCCAAAAGTGGGCCGAGACCCTGGGTCGCTGCGTCGGCAACCCCGTCTTTGAGTGGAGCCACCTGGAGCTTAAGCGCTACTTTGGCTTCGAGGGCGTCCTCAACGGCAAGACTGCCCAGGAGGTTTGGGACCTTGCCAACGCCAAGCTCGCCGAGGCCAGTTTCACCTGCCGCAACCTGATCAAGCAGTCCAACGTCCGCATGATCTGCACTACTGACGACCCCGCCGACAGCTTTGAGTGGCACAAGAAGATTGCCGCCGACGACAGCTTTGACGTTCAGGTCGTTCCCGCCATGCGCCCCGATGCCGCTTT
Organism: Collinsella sp.; assembly: GCA_022720335.1. Lineage (GTDB taxonomy): Bacteria > Actinomycetota > Coriobacteriia > Coriobacteriales > Coriobacteriaceae > Collinsella. The sequence goes on along the minus strand of JAIHVJ010000001.1, from coordinate 29,002 downwards.
GCGCATCGAGCGCGGCCAGGAGTTTGCCGACTACTGCAAGCACCTTTCCGAGGTTGCCGGCGTTGAGGTCAGCGACTTTGAGGGCATGAAGTCTGCAATCTCCAAGCGCTACGACGTTGCTCACGAGCTGGGCTGCCGCGCCTCCGACCACGCACTCGATTACGTTATGTACGTCCCGGCTACCGACGATGAGATCGAGGCCATCTTTGCCAAGGGTCTGGCTGCCGAGCCGCTTACCGAGGAAGAGGTCCTCAAGTACAAGACCGCCTTTATGCAGTTTGTCGCCGGCGAGTATGTCCGCCTTGGCTGGGCCATGCAGCTGCACTTTGGCTGCAAGCGTGACAACAACCGCGCTATGTTCGCCAAGCTCGGTCCCGACACCGGCTACGATTGCATCTCCAACTACACGCCGTCCGACCAGCTCGCCGAATTCCTCAACTCCATCCAGGAGACCTGCGGCTTGCCCAAGACCATTCTGTACAGCCTGAACCCCATCGACAACACCATGATCGATACCGTGATGGGCTGTTTCCAGGAGGCTCCGACTGCCGGTAAGATCCAGAACGGCTCCGCCTGGTGGTTCAACGACAACGAGGTCGGCATGCGCGAGCAGCTCACGGCTCTGGCTAACGAGGGCGTCCTGGGCAACTTTGTCGGCATGCTCACCGACTCCCGCTCCTTCCTGTCCTATCCGCGTCACGAGTATTTCCGTCGCGTGCTGTGCAGCGTGATCGGCGAGTGGGTTGAGCAAGGCAAGTATCCGGCCGACATGGAGCTGCTGGGCACCATCGTGCGTGACATCAGCTACAACAACTCCGTTCGCTACTTTGGCTTCGATCTGGACACTGTCGAGGCATAGATCTGTATGTGTTCCGATTGGTGAAATCGGTTGCAAAGGGGAGGGACCATATGGGAACAGGGCAACAGAAAAACGAGCAGATTGTGTCTGCTCAGGCGGATTCGGGATCGATGCAGAGCTCGCAGGATATCAAGCTGAGCTGGCGTGAGAAAATCTGCTATGGCTTTGGCGATTTGGGCAACGGATTCATGTTCGATCTTGGTCAAGCATATCTGACCAAGTTCTACACTGACATCTGTCTGATTTCGCCAGGCGTAGTGAGCCTGATTTTCGCCGTCACCAAGATTTTCGATGCGTTCATGGACCCGATTGCCGGTGCATTCGTCGACGGTAGAAAGAAGATTGGCAAGCACGGTCGGTTTCGTCCGGTCATGATGGTTTCGGCCGTGATCCTTGCCGTTCTAACCGTGGTGACCTTCACTGCGCCCGATATTCCCATGGCAGGTAAAATTGCCTATGCGCTGATAACTTACATGATCTGGGGCGTCGTATACAGCTTCACCAACGTGCCATACGGATCTCTGGCCACGGTAATGACGCGTGACGTCGATGACCGCGCGCACATGGCGTCAACGCGCCAGGCCGGTTCGCTTTGCGCACAGCTCATCACGGGCGTAGCGTTCATCCCATTGGTCCTGTTCTTTGCGGGTGGCGACACGCTCGACGGCAATCCGCACGGCTATACGATTGCAGCTGTCGTCATGGGACTGTGCGGCATCGCCGGATTCGCCATCTGCTTTTTGGGAACGCGCGAGCATATCCGTATCGATCGACAGGCCGAGGAGAAGGCTGCGGGAAAGGCCGGCAAGAAGTCGAGCGCATTCAGCACGTATTTCAAGGTCGTTTTCACCAACAAGAACCTGGGAGCAGTTATCCTGCTTACGCTGTTTACCATTTCGGCCATGAACACCAACAACACCATGATGGTGTATTTCTGCCAGTACAACCTGGGTAACATCGCGTTGCAGCCCATTGTCAACGGCATCATGATCGGAACGTCGGTTGTCGCCATTCTCGCCATCCCGACGCTCGTCAAGCATTTTGGCAAGAAGCGCACGTGCGTTGCCTGCTTTATCGTCGGTGCCGTGGCAAACGGCCTCAACTTCATCCTGCCGACCAATACCGTGACGTTCATCATCTTCGTCACCATCGGCTACGTCGCACTTGCCATCCCCAACGGTATCACCTGGAACCTGGTTTCCGATGTTATCGATTACGGTGAATGGCACACGGGAATCCGCAAGGAGGGTACGACCTACGCCGCGTTCAACTTTTCTCGTAAGCTTGCGCAATCCCTTGCCGCGATCATTTCCGGCGGCATCCTTGCCCTTACCGGATATGTGGCAAATAAGCCCCAGACGGCCGCCACGCTGCTTGGCATCAAGGGCGCTCTGACGATTTATCCCGCTTGCGCCCTTCTGGTGGCAGCCTTGATCATCTTCGCTCTCTACGACATTACCGAGAAGAAGTTCAATTCCATTTCCAACGACCTGTCGAATGGTCGCTGGGAGCGCGGCAAGATCGGCGAGAGCACTATCGAGACGATCGATAAATAGCCCCGCTGCTTGAAAAATCATGAATGCAACCCGGTGCGGCGATGCCGTACCGGGACTTGAGTTGAGAGGAAAACCTCTATGAATAACATCAGCTACGAGACGCTCGAGAAGATCGGCTACGAGGGCTACGTGCTGCCCAAGGACGCCCCCGAGAAGGTCCTGCAGTTTGGCGAGGGCAATTTCCTGCGCGCCTTCGTCGATCGTTTCTTCGATATGGGCAACGAGGCCACCGGTTGGAACGGCAAGGTCGTCATGGTGCAGCCCATCAGCGGCGCCTTCGATTTCGCCGATGGTATCAATGCCCAGGATGGCCTGTACACCGTACTGGTGCGCGGCAAGGAGAACGGTGACACGGTTGACGATACCCGCGTGATCAGCGCCTGCAGCCGTTGCCTCAATCCGTATCGCGAGGCTGACTACCGTGCCATGATGGAGGTCGCCGTTTCCGACGGCCTGGAGATTATCGTCTCCAACACCACCGAGGCCGGTATCGCCTACGATCCGTCCTGCAAGGCCGACGACATGCCCCCCGCGAGCTTCCCTGCCAAGCTTGCCCAGGTGCTCCATGCCCGCTGGGCTGCCGGCAAGCCGGGCGTCATCGTGCTCGCCTGCGAGCTCATCGACCATAACGGCGAGGAGCTGCTGCGTATCATGAACCAGTACGTGAGCGACTGGGGCTGGGAGGACGAGTTTTCGCAGTGGATGGCCAGCGACTGCACCGTCTGCACCACGCTCGTCGACACCATCGTTCCGGGCCGCATCCGCGATCCCAAGGAGGCCGCTGCCGTGGCCGAGCGCTTGGGCTATGAAGATCCGTTCTTGGCCGTGCGTGAGCCCTTCCAGATGTGGGGTATCCAGGGTGACGAGTCGCTCAAGGAGCGTCTGCCTTTCGTGAAGGCCGGTCTGCCGGGTGTCTTTGTGACCCCCGATGTCACCCCGTACAAGAAGCGCAAGGTCCGCATCCTCAACGGTGCCCACACCGCCTTTGTTCCGGGTTCCTGGGTTGCCGGCTTTGATATCGTGCGCGACTGCATGCACGACGAGACTGTTCGTGGCTTCATGAACACCATGCTCTACGACGAGGTCATCCCAACGCTCGCCGCCGACCTGGATGTCGAGGACTGCAAGGCCTTTGCTGCCGCTGTTGAGAACCGCTTCGACAACCCGTTTATCGACCACGCGCTGCTCTCCATCTGCCTCAACTCCACGGCTAAGTGGCGTGCCCGCGACCTGCCCACGCTCAAGGATTACGTTGCCGAGACCGGCAACCTGCCCAAGTGCCTGGCGACGAGCCTGGCCACGCTCATCTCCTTCTACACGCAGGAGCTCGTGTCCCGCGAGGGCGACGGTCTGCACCTGCGTCGCTCCGACGGCACCGAGTACACCGCTCAGGACGACGCCTTCGTGCTCGACTTCTACGCCGCCCGCGCCGGCGCCGACGACGCCGAGCTGGTGCACGATGTGCTCACCAACGAGCAAATGTGGGGCGAGGATCTTACGCAGATCGCCGGCCTGGAGGAGTTTGTCGTCAACGCTCTCGCCGTCGTGCGCTCCGAGGGCGTCAAGCAGGCGTTCGCGAACGCTCAGGCCTAAATCCTTCTGTACGCCCGTCGGGTAACTGGCGGGCGTCACTCGACTTCTGCTCAACCTGTAGGGTTAGGACTCTTTGTAATGAACACTATCCAGATCAATCCGGCCGACAACGTCATCGTTGCGCTGTCGCCGCTCGCCAAGGGTGCTGCCGTCGAGGTTCCCGGCGTGGGCGAGGTCGTTGCCGCGGAGGATATCCCGCAGGGCCACAAGATGGCCGTGCGCGCCATTGCAGCCGGTGAGGATGTCGTCAAGTACGGTCTTCCCATCGGTCACGTGACGAAGGACATTCAGCCCGGCCAGTGGCTGCACACGCACAACGTGAAGACCAACCTCTCGGGTGAGGTCGAGTACACCTACAATCCGACACATCCGGTCGTTGAACCGGTCGAGGCCGAGACTTTTATGGGCTTCCGCCGTGCCGACGGTCGTGCCGCCACGCGCAATGAGCTGTGGATCATTCCCACCGTCGGTTGCGTCAACGAAGTCGCTCGTGCCATGTGCGAGCAGGCTCAGGACCTGGTCGAGGGCTCGTTGGAGGGCGTTTATTACTTCCCACATCCGTTCGGTTGCTCACAGACCGGCGCCGACCATGCCCAGACCCGTCGTCTGCTGGTGGCACTGTCGCGTCACGCAAACGCTGTGGGCGTGCTGTTCTTGTCGCTCGGTTGCGAGAACTGCACGCATCAGCAGGTGCTCGACGAGCTCGGTGACTTCGATCACGAGCGCGTTCGTTTTCTCACCTGCCAGGATGTAGCCGACGAGCAGATCGAGGGCCACAAGATTCTGTCCGAGCTGGCTGACTTGGCCAAGCAGGCCAAGCGTGAGCCCATTCCGGCCTCCGAGCTGGTTATTGGTCTTAAGTGCGGCGGCTCTGACGGTCTTTCGGGCATTACAGCCAACCCCACGATCGGTCGCGTGAGCGATATGGTCGTCGCCCGCGGCGGCACGTCGGTGCTTACCGAGGTGCCCGAGATGTTTGGCGCCGAGAGTATCCTGCTCGATCGCTGCGAGAACGAGCAGGTCTTTAGCGCCGCCTCCGACATGCTCAACGGTTTTAAGGATTACTTTATCAGCCACGGTGAGGTGGTCTACGAGAACCCGAGTCCCGGTAACAAGGACGGTGGCATCACCACGCTTGAGGACAAGAGTTGCGGCTGCGTGCAAAAGGGTGGATCTGCCCCCATCGTCGACGTGCTGCCGTATGCCGGTCAGGTCACCAAGCATGGCCTGAACATGCTGTGCGGCCCGGGCAACGACATGGTGTCCACCACGGCGTTGACGGCAGCCGGCTGCCACGTGATTCTGTTCTCGACCGGCCGCGGCACGCCGTTTGGCGCGCCGGCGCCTACGCTCAAGGTGTTCACCAATCAGCGTCTGTGCGACCACAAGGCCAACTGGATGGACTTTAATGCCGGCGTGATTGCCACAGGTGAGCGCACACTCGACGAGGCTGCCCGCGACCTGTACCAGCTGGTGTTGGAGACGGCGAGCGGTAAGCTAACGAGCGCCGAGCGCCGCGGCTGCCACGAGATCAGCATCTGGAAAGACGGCGTCTGCCTGTAGAGAGACTCGCCATTCGTAGGGGTGGCGGATCTTTGGGTCTCGATGACGGGGCTGCATGGTGGTTCTGTGCGAGGAAAGGGCTGCTGCGCGTTTGTGAGATGCTTTTCGGTGCCCTTTTCCGCACTGTTGACGTATCTATGGTTATAAATTCGGGCAAATTGGTTTAAGAAGCCGATTTCGTCCAGGTCGATAGAGGGGAATTGCGTGGCTATCCACATCGTTGAGGAAGCAAATCGCTGTCTGGGCTGCAAAAAGGCGTTCTGTCAAATAAAGGGCTGTCCGGTGCAGACGCCCATTCCGCAGGTTATCGACCTCTTTAAGCAGCGCCGTCTGCAAGAGGCGGGCGAGCTGCTGTTCCAGAATAACCCGATGAGTGCGGTCTGCTCCATGGTGTGCAACCATTCGGGCCAGTGCGAGGGCGCGTGCATCCAGGGCCGAAAGGGCGCGCCCGTGCATTTTTCGAGCATCGAGAACTATATCTCTACGGCGTATTTGGACCGCAAAGAATGGAAACCCGTGCCGTCGTGCGGCAAACAGGTCGCCGTGGTCGGCTCCGGCCCTGCCGGCATGACCGTGGCCATTAAGATGGCGCAGCTGGGTTGCGCCGTCACCGTTTTTGAGCAGCGGCCCGAGATCGGCGGCGTGCTGGAGTACGGTATCCCCGAGTTCCGTCTGCCGCGCTCGCTCGTGCAAAAGTACCGCCACGTGATGTGCTCGCTCGGCGTGCGCGTTCGCCCCTCGACCACCATCGGCGGTGCGCTCCACATTGACGACCTGCTGCGCGACGGCTACGATGCAGTCTTTGTTGGTACCGGTACCTGGCGCGCTCGCAAGCTTGGTATTCCCGGCGAGTCGCGCGGCAACGTGCTGTTTGGTATCGACTACCTCGTTGACCCCACGAGCGTGGCGATCGGCGAAAACGTGGCCGTAATCGGTGCCGGCAACGTAGCCATGGATGTGGCCCGTACGGCGCTTCGCTCGGGTGCCCGCAAGGTTACCGTGTACGCCCGGTCGCGCCACATCTCTGCCATCGATGACGAGGTGGAGTTGACCGAGCTTGACGGTGCCGAGATTGTGCGCGGCAAGGCGATCTGCGCCATCGATGATAACGGTCCGGTGTTCGAGACGGCTATCTTTGACGAGGACAACAACGTGGTGGGCTACGAGGAAGAGCTCGACCATGCGTCTGCCGACACAGTTGTGATTGCGGCGTCTCAAGTGCCCAAGGACAAGCTTGTGCTTACGACGGGCGGTCTGGAGACCGACCATCGCGGCCTTCTTTCGGTCGATGAATGCGGTATGACCACCGTGCCTGGCGTCTTTGCCGCCGGCGACGTGGTTAACGGCCCGCTCACCGTGGTTCATGCCGTGGCGGGCGCCAAGCTCGCCGTCGAAGGCATGACCACCTATCTGGGCCTCTAACTCCATCCCGCCCATCAGTTGCGGTGAAATAGTTTCTGCTTGGTGCCCCAAGCGCCTCATTCAGGAACTATTCCACCGCAACTTTTTTGTGAGGGTCGGGATTAAAGGCGGGGGAGTGCGAGCGAGTGCGAATGCGGCGGATACTGATACGATAGGTACGTTAGCAACTGCCGCCGAGCGGCTCAAACGAAAGGAAGCCTGTATGGAGTCATCCGCCTACCCGATGCTCTTTAGCCCGATCAAGGTCGGTACGACCGAGGTCAAGAACCGCGTCTTTATGCCGCCGGTGTCCACCAACCTGGCCGATCACGGCTATGTGACCGACGACTTGGTCGATCATTACCGTGCCCGCGCCAAGGGCGGCGTGGGCCTCATCATTACCGAGGTCGTGACGGTCGAGCCCACCTATACCTATCTGCCGGGTGACATGTGCTGCTACGACGACACGTTTATCCCCGGCTGGGAAAAGCTCGCCGCAGCCGTCCACGAGTACGGCTGCAAGATCATGCCGCAGCTCTTCCACCCCGCCTACATGGCCTTTAACATTCCGGGCACGCCGCGCCTGATCGCTCCGTCCTTTGTGGGCCCGTCCTATGCCCGCGAGGCGCCGCGCCCCATCACGGTCGATGAGATTCACGAGCTCACGCATCAGTTTGGCGACGCTGCCGTGCGTATGCAGAAGGCCGGTGTCGATGGCGTCGAGGTCCATGCGGCGCACGCCCACGGTATGCTCGGCGGCTTTTTGACTCCGCTCTACAACAAACGCACCGACGAGTACGGCGGCTCGCTCGACGCCCGCATGCGCTTCTTGCTCGAGGTCATCGCCGAGATTCGCGAGCGCTGCGGCAAGGACTTCATCATCGACGTCCGTATCTCGGGCGATGAGTACACCGATGGCGGCCTGACCCTCAACGACATGATCTACGTCTCGCGTCGCCTGGAGAAAGCCGGCGTCGACATGATCCACGTGTCGGGCGGTACTACCATCAAGCGCGGCTCCGCGATTCCCGCCGCCGGTACGCAGCAGGCCTCGCATGCCGCCTGCTCGCGTGAGATCAAGAAGCATGTGAACATTCCCGTCGCCACGGTCGGCCGCATCAACGAGGCATGGATTGCCGAGGAGCTGATCGAGGACGGTGCTGCCGATATCTGCATGATGGGCCGCGCCAATCTGTGCGATGCCGAGTTCTGCAACAAGGCTGCTGCCGGCAACGCCGACGACATCCGCCCCTGCATCGGTTGCCTGCGCTGCCTGAACGGCATCATGTTCGGCAAGCGCATCTCCTGCACCGTCAACCCGGACGTGGAGCGCGACGAGGCTGGCTACGAGCCTGCCGCCGAGGCCAAGAACGTGCTCGTTGTGGGTGCTGGTCCTGCGGGTATGGAGGCAGCCTACATTGCCGCCAAGCGCGGTCATAACGTGGTGCTCGTGGATAAACAGGACGAACCGGGTGGCGAGATGCGCATCGCGGCCGTGCCGCCGGCAAAGCAGGAGCTCACCCGCGTGATCAAGTACCAGTATCGCCGCCTGGCCGAGGCGGGCGTGAAGTGCATATTTGGCACCGAGCTTACTGCCGAGGACATTCAGCGCGACTACGCGGGTTACGAGGTTGTCCTGGCTTATGGCGCCGAGCCCATCGCTCCGGCCTTCATGCAGGGCTTTAAGCAGGTTATGACGGCCGACGACCTGCTGGGCGGCAAGGCTTTCCCGGGTAAGAAGATCGTCATCGTGGGCGGCGGCACCGTCGGTTGCGAGACGGCAGATTACCTGGCCCCGCTGGTCAACGACCTGTCGCCGGCCAACCGCGATGTCACTGTTATCGAGATGACCAAGACGCTCGCCGCCAACGAGGGTGGTGCCGGTCGCGCGGTTCTCATCACGCGCATGCTCTCCAAGGGCGTTCACGTGCTGACCGAGGCCAAGGTGACCGAGATTACCGAGGACACTATCAGCTACGAGAAGGACGGCGAGGCCCACACCATCGCCGGTGCCGATACGCTGGTGCTTGCCATGGGCTATCGTCCCAACACCAAACTGGCCGACGACCTTGCCGCTGCCGGCGTTGCCACCCACGTGCTGGGCGACGCCAACAAGTGCGGCAACATCCGCGACGCCATCGGCGATGGCTACAAGGTCGCCTGCGAGCTCTAGTCGCTCCCTTGGTGCATGGGAGTCAGGTTAGTTTGCACCAAGTTGATGCATGTAAACCTGACCCCTTTGCACCAGTCATCTTGCTTCTCTGTATGATATTGTATAGCTACTGTCATACAGGAGGCTAAGATGAGTGCTTCAGTTTTGAGCGTCCGTGTTGATGCATCAATTAAGGAATCGTTTGCCGAGCTCTGCGAGGAGCTCGGCATGACGTCTTCCGTGGCGGTCAACATGTTCATGCGTCAGATGCTGCGGGAGCGGTCGCTTCCATTTACCCCTTCTCTTTCAGTCAAACGGGACGAGGCGAAGACCGACGTTTTGACCGTTGCTGAAATCAGGGATGCCGTTGCTCGCGCGGCGGGTACTCGAAAGGCGATTCGGTCGGTCACGTTGTTCGGCTCGTATGCTCGACGTGACGCAAATACCGATAGCGATATCGACCTGCGTATAGAGGTCGATTCCGATGCGACATTTGGGTTATTCGCTCTTTCCTCGTTCGCGGAGGAGATCAAAGAGGCAACAGGCAAGCAGGTCGACGTCGTTTCGAGCGAACACTTGCGAGAAGACATTGCGCATGCCATCGAGAGGGAGGGTGTGGTGCTGTATGTTCGCCCGTAAATCAGATGCGTTGCGCGCCCAGGAGATTCTCGAGGCGATTGATGAGACGACCGAGAGAATCAAAGCGTTCGGTGTGACGGAAGACGAGTTCCTCCATGCGGATGACATCAAGGCCAGGACACTCGCCGATTCTCTCCTTATGTGTGCCCTCAGGGTGACGGAGGAGGCGGGTAAGCTGTCCGAGAAGGCGCAGCGACTACATCCCGAGATTGAGTGGCGCGGTATAGTGGGGATGCGTAACTATCTTGCCCATGATTACGGCAACGTCGATCGCGCCGTGGTTTGGGACGCGGTGACATCAGAGTTTCCCGCTCTTGCAGCGGCATGCCGACAGATTATCGAGGAATCCTAATCTTGCTCTCTTTGAGCCAACATGGTGTGAGATAACCTGACCCCATTGCACCATTTGATAGCAAAAAACGGCGGCCGTCCCGTGTTGGGGCGGCCGCCGTTTGCGTTCGCTGCGATGGGTCGTGCGATTAGAGACCCAGGAGCTCCTTGACCTTGGCGATGATTGCCTCGTCGGTGGCGTTGGCGAAGAAGTACTCCTGGAAGTGCTCGCCAGCCAGGGCACCCTTGACCAGGTCCTGGTCGATCTCGCCCAGGACGTCGACGAGCGGACGCATGGTCACAGCGCGCACGCCGTCGAGGATCTTCTTGTTGCGCTGCTCGGGCTCAACACGCTCGGCGGGGTAGCCGTTGCCCGAACCAAAGCCAAAGAGCTTCTCGAAGGTGTACTCGAGGTTGAGCTCCTGGCCCCAGCCGTTCTTAAGAGCGAAGGGCATGGCGACGGCGTTGCCATCGTTGACCTGGGCAAAGGTGTAGGCGTCGAGCGGGTCGGCAACGTGGCCGCACAGCACGCCGGGGAAGGAGTTGCAGGCGAGCATGGCGCCCTCGCCGGTGCCGCAGCCGGTCACGACGTAGTCGGCAGCGCCGGAGTTGAGCAGCACGGCGGCAAGGATGCCGTTCTGCACGTAGGTGAGGGGCTTGGAGTCGGCGTCGGCATACATACCATAGTTAAAGACGGTGTGCCCCATGGGCTCGACAACCTTCTTAAGGGCAGCCTCGATCATGGGGTTCTTGGAGTTCTGAGAGTTCTCATTGATCAGAGCGATCTTCATTGCGAAATACCTTCCTATTTCTAACTTGCGGTGAAATACGGACCGTCTTGCCTGGTAGAAGTCAAAATCAATCCCTATTTCACCGCAACTACTAAATGAACCTAAATGTGGGAGCGCGGTGAGCGAGCGGGCTTGAGACGGAGCAGGTTGCCTTGAAAGAGGAGGGAAGCGTACTTGGGTACGCGACCGACGATTGAAAGGCAAGATGCCCGTCTCAAGCCCGCGCAGCGCCTACTGGGGCTGCTTGCCGATGTATGCGAGAATGCCGCCGTCGACGTAGAGGATGTGGCCGTTGACGAAGTTCGAGGCGTCGGAGGCCAGGAATACGGCAGGGCCCTTCAGGTCCTCGGGCGTGCCCCAACGGGCGGCCGGGGTCTTGGCGATGATGAACTGGTCAAACGGGTGACGGCTGCCATCGGGCTGCGTCTCGCGCAGCGGCGCGGTCTGCGGCGTGGCGATATAGCCAGGCCCAATGCCGTTGCACTGGATGTTGGCCTCGCCAAACTCGGAGCAGATGTTCTTGGTGAGCATCTTCAGACCGCCCTTGGCAGCGGCGTAGCCAGCGATGGTCTCGCGGCCGAGCTCGCTCATCATCGAGCAGATGTTGATAATCTTGCCGTGACCCTTGGCGATCATGCCGGGCAGGCAGGCCTTGGAGACGATGAACGGGGCGTTAAGGTCGATGTCGACGACGCGACGGAAGTCCTCGGCGCTCATGTCGAGCATGGGGGTGCGCTGGATAACACCAGCGTTGTTGACCAGGATATCGGGCGTGGTGCCAAAATCGGCCTCGATCTTGGCGACGAGCTCGGCGACGACAGCCTCGTCGGTGACGTCGGCCACGTAGCCGTGAGCCTCAAAGCCCAGCTCGCGGTAGTGCTTCTCGGCCTCGGCGACCTTGTCGGCATGACGTGCGTTAAAGGCGATCTTGGCGCCGGCCTCGCCAAGCGCCTCGGCAATGGCCATGCCAATGCCATAGGTGGCGCCGGTTACGAGTGCGACCTTGCCATCCAGGCGGAAGCTGTCCATAAGATCAGACATAGCGATCCTTTCAAAAGAAACGTTCATCTATATAAGTCTTGCTTCTAATACAAGCTCAGTATAGGAGAAGTGAAGGAATTAACGCCCCTATTCTCCTTAAAAAAGGTGAACGTTCACTTTTAAAAGGTGAACGGTTGAAATTAGTTGTTGCGATGCCCCCTACTCACTTTTCGCCTGTGCGCCTTCCGCGATCATGTTGCGGTTGTAGACCAGGTGCAGATACATCGCATCGTGCGCGGCGGTGGGGTTGCGCGCCTCGATGGCGTCGGCCACGCCGCGGTGTGTGCGGATGGTCTCCTCGACGAGCTTTTTGCCCGTAACGTCGATAAAGAGGGGAACGGATGCCTTGAGCACGCCCATCAGGCGGGGAACGACGAGGTTGCCGCCATTCAGGGTGACTACATGGAGTAGCGCCCGTACGCATCGAATTTCTCCTCTCATAGATGCGCGGCACAAAGAGCCCCGAGTTCATACGAGCTCGGGGCTCTTTTCGTTTGGATTGCAGACGTATTGCCAGACGAAAGCGTGTTGCGTCTGGGGTAAAATCGTACGAAAGCGCAATTTACGTCTTAAATCAGGACGCAAATCAAGACGAAAACCGTTTACGTCTGGCTTAAATCCGTACGCAAACGGTTTTCGTCTTATAATACGGTCGTGAAAAGTACGAAACGAAGGGGTTATGCATATGGTTGTTAGAGAGGGCCCTACAGTCGAATACAAGGAAAGCGTTACGCCGACGTTTCTTAAAACGGTGAGCGCCTATGCAAACTACGGGACGGGCAAGATTGAGTTTGGCGTTAATGACGAGGGTATTGCCGTCGGTCTTGCAGATCCGGTTGCTGAATGTCTGCGCATCGAAAATATGATTAATGACAGCTTGGATCCCGCGCCCCGTTACTCGCTTGAGCCCGATGAGAAACACGGGACCGTAATCCTTACGGTTTATGAGGGCCAGGACAAACCCTATCGAAGCAAGGGAAAGGCCTACAGACGAAACGATTCGGCGACGGTGGAGGTCGACCGGTTTGAGTATGGCAGGCTGACGCTCGAAGGCAGCAACGTAACGTTCGACGCGCTCGCGTCGGCTCGCCAGGACTTGAGTTTTCACACGCTTGAGCATAAGTGTGTTGAACACCTCGGCATTTCCGAGCTAACGCCGGATATCATGCGTACGCTCCGCTTGCTCGGCAAGGATGGCTATACCAATGCCGCGGCGATTTTGGCGGATAAGAATGATTTTCCGGGCATTGACTGCGTCCGTTTTGGCGATACCGAGGATGTGATCTTGGATCGCGAGACGGCGACAGGTCTATCCGCAATTGAGCAGGTGGACAGGGCGGTTGCTATGTTTGCACGCTACTACCGTTATGAACGTATCGAGGGGATGGAACGCGTCCAAACCGATCGAATTCCTCTTGAGGCGTTCCGCGAAGCTGTCGCAAACGCTTTGGTGCATCGGACATGGGACGTTCGGGCGAACGTTCAAATTGCCCTGTACGACGATCGCGTCGTTGTGACTTCACCCGGACCGCTGCCCGCCGGTTTGACGACGGAACAATACCTGTATGGGCAGATATCCGTGCTCAGAAACCCAATTGTCGCTGAGGTCTTTCTAAAGCTGGATTACATCGAGAAATTTGGTACGGGAATCGCGCGAATCAGGCGTGCGTATCGAGATTCTTTGAGCCAGCCGGTATTTGATGTTCGCGGCGGCATGGTGGCCGTCACATTGCCCGTTATCGATGCCTTTGAAGGGTCTGAGGAAGAGGTCCAGGTTCTCAAGGCTTTGTCAGGCGGACGAATACTGTCGCGGGGCGAGATTGAGCAACAGACAGGATTGAGCCGCACGCGCACGTTGACGGCGCTTGAATCTTTGCTCAACCGAAACTCGATCGTAAGGCGGGGGACAGGACGCGCCACGAAATACGAGCGCGCATAGCTCAAAAGAGCAAAGCTACAAAACAGGCCCCAAGCCTACACCGGCTTGGGGCCTGCTGTCCTCTGGGATATTGGCGCCTCTACAGTTCAGCTTCCAGTTCGGCTTTGTGTTCGTTGAGGTAGTCGCGCATGTAGGGGATGGCAAATGAGACCTTGCCGTACGAGGGCGCCTCAATGATCGACTCTCTCAGCAGACGACTGCGGATGGAACTTACCTGTTGAGGTGTCTTGTTTAAGTCATCGGCAACCATGCTGGTCGAGCTCGTCTGCCCTAAGGACGCCATGCTCAGCAGATAAGCGATGCACGTGGGCGGAATGCGCTGCAGCGCGGGCTCAATCACCATTGCGCAGAAGCGTTCGCGTGCTGTTGCGATGCCTCGCTTTGCCTCTTCCTCTCCAATTACAGTTGTATGGGCGCGTCGTGCCAGTTGCCATGCGTAATATCCAACGAGCTGAATCATAAAGGGGTAGCCTTGCGTTGCCTCGGCAAGTTGGCCGGCAATACCTGGTTGCAGCTCCATGCCAGACGCTTCAATGGTTTCTTCGAGGGAGTACGACACTTCGGTTACTGCCACAGCCTTCAGATCAAAGGGGAGGGCACGGCGCAAAAACGTAAGTGTCTTTCCGTTGATGACGCTTTCTATCATCGAAGGCAGCCCCGCAAAAACAAAGGCGATATCAAGGTCTTCGCCGATAACCTGCTGAATCGCAATGGAGAGCGTTCGGACCTCTTCGAGCTCTGCGTCTTGGACCTCATCGAGGGTGATGAGCAGACCATTGCCGTTCTTTGATATTGCCTGCCTCATGGCGTCACGCAGCGATGGGCCGATTCGCTCAATGTCTATGCTGCCGATGGATATGCCAGCTACGCTTGGCTCAAATCTGGCGTGTTTGGCCTGGAATTTGGGCTGCAGCTGCTCGAGAATGCGCTGACAAAGTCCTTCGGTTGCGACTTCTTTTATGACCGTCCAGCCATGGCTTTGCGCCAAACGTGAGCACTCGTCAAGGAGGACCGTCTTGCCCGTTCCGCGGACGCCGGCTATGCGCATAAGGCGTCCCGGGGCGCCAGGCCCGTTGACGAGGCCTTCATTGAATTCCTCGAGGACATCTTCGCGGCCGATAATCGTGGGAGGTGTTTTGCCTGCTGTGGGCTTAAAAGGGTTTGTTTGCATGCGAGCCACCTTTGCTCAAAATATAGCAAGATATAGCAAAGTATAGCAAGATATAGCAAAGTATAGTGAGATATAGCAACGTATAGCGCTGCTCGCGGGTTCTTGCGGTGGCGCTATTTTCCAAAGGCCACGCGGATAAAGCGCTGGGCGAAGAGCTTATTGGCGACGTTGATGACATGGCCCAGGAACAGTGCCGAGATGGCGGTCGTGACGCCAAAGCCGCCCAGGTTGTGCATAAAGACCAGCGACAGCGCGAGCGAGGCGGCGACGTGCGAGCAATCGAATACGACCTTCACATCGCCAAAGCGGCATTTGAACTTTTCGGCAATGACCTGTACCAAGCCGTCGGGTGCGTTGGGAACGACGCCCATATTGACGACGAGGCTTACGCCAAACGCGGTGATGGCAAGCGAGAGCAGCATGGTTACGACCTGTGCCGGCAGCGCGGTGGGGTGCAGAGGGTTAACGTTCATAAAGAAATCGGTAAAGCCGCCGATCAGCGTTGAGAAAAAGAGCTCGAGCAAAATGCGCGGCTGAAACTCGCGGCGCAAGATGGCTGCCTGTGCGGCAATGTAGGCGACATAGGTCGCGGTAATCCAAAAGCCGAGTGTCTTGCCGGTCAACATGGACAACGTTGTGGCAAAACAGGTAAGCGCGGCGACGCCCAGGCCCGAAGCGGTCTGAATGCTCATGCCGAGGGCAAGCGTCGCGACGCCTGCTAAATACATCAGCATCCTAATGACGGTGTGGCACCAATCGATCTTCTCGCCATTCATGATGATGAGCGGTCGCATGCTGCTACCCGTCCTTTCGGTTGTGAAGAAAAGGGCTGACCTGGGCCGGCAAAAGAGGATTATCGGAGGCACTGCTGTAAAAGCAGAAAAGCCGGCCCCACGGTCAGTCGTCTAGGAAATGTCTCGCTGTGCCGGAATGGGACTGAAGGGCCAACGAGACGGGAGGAAAGCAAATGACATAGCGTGGGCAATAGGATGCCAAGATGGTAGGGTGCGTCTTAGCATCCTATTGCCCACGCTTAACGAAATCGGTTTCGCTTGAGCCTTAGTATACGCACGGGATTCTTTTTGCAAAGAGAAAAATAATAAAAAGGGAACGTTCACCTAATCGAAACAACTCGTTGGCGGTATCATGGCAAGGACATGCTCGAAACCGATTTCGCAACGGTTAGAGAGCGCATTGTACGTTCGTCATAGATTGCCGGGCAGCTTGGTCGCGCCCGCCGGTCGTGTTGCGGCGAACGCCTTCACCCAGATCGAAAGGATCACCATGGAACAGCACACCGATTGCTCGTACTGCATGTGCGGGACCGACAACACGCTCGTCGATGCCTTTGGCATCCCCATGCTCGACCTGCCCGCCAGCAAGCTTATCCTGTTTAAGGAGCAAAGCCACAAAGGCCGCGTGATCGTGGCCTCCAAGCAGCATGTCGACGACATCTCCTGTATGTCCGAGGAGGACGCCGCCGCCTTTATGGCCGATGTCCGCCACGTCGCGGCGGCGCTGCACAAGGCGTTCAACCCCGACAAGATTAACTTTGGTGCTTACGGCGACACCATGCATCATTTGCACGTGCATATCGTCCCCAAGTACAAGGACGACCCGTTTGAGTTTGGCGATGTGTTTGCTATGAACCCCGGTCGCGTCACGCTCGAGCCGGCCCAGTACGACGAAATTGCCCAGGCAATCATCGACAACCTGTAAAACCCCTTCGCCCCCTCATAAGTTGCGGTGGAATAGTTCCTGGTTTTGCTGCTGAAGGCTGCGAGCAGGAACTATTTCACCGCAACTTATGGGGGCGGGGGATGCGATAGTATTGCATGGTGGTATTCGACTAACCGAGGGCTTTATGGAACAGCACCAGCATTATCAGAGTCTGCAAGACCAGGCATACAGCGCATTGCGCTCCAAGATCATCTATGCCGAGCTCAAGCCCGGCACGCGCCTTTCGGCGATTGGTCTGGAAAAGGAGACGGGGATCGGTCGCACGCCCATCCGCGAGTCCTTTGTGCGCCTGCGCGAGCAGGAGCTGGTGGAAACGCGCCCTAAAAGCGGTACCTATGTCTCAAAAATTAGCATGGAACGCGCCGAGAACGCCTGTTTTCTGCGTGAGAAGCTCGAGAGAAGCGTGCTGATCAAGTGCTGCTCGGCTGCCACGCCCGAGCAAAAGCGCCGGCTCGAGCAGATTCTCGCCGAGTCCGAGTCGCTCGACCACAGTGAGACGCGTCGCTTCTTTGATCTGGACAATCTATTTCACGAGACGTGCTTTGAGATTGCCGGCCGCCACATGCTGTGGGATTGGATGAAGAGCGTCAACACACATTTTGAACGGTATAACTGGCTGCGTGCCGTGTCACAGGACTTGGACTGGGAGCCGATCCGCCGCCAGCACCGTCGGATTCTCAATGCCATCATGGACGGCGACACCGATACGGCGAGCTACCTGGCAGAGACGCACTTGCATCTTATGCCCGAGGAACAGGGTCCGGTCATCGCTTTGTATCCCGACTATTTCGAGCTCCCCAAAAGCTCGTCCATCTAATCTATCCCCTTATAAGTTGCGGTGAAATAGGGATTGTTTTGCGGCCCAGGAGGCGCAGGCAGTCCCTATTTCACCGCAACTGCGTTGGGGGCAAGGCTCGCTCGCAAGCAAAAAGCTGCGGTGCCGTTTGGAGGAACAGACCGGAAGCAAGGGGTCGATTCCTCCAGACGGCACCGCATTTGTTTTTGCGCTCTGGACTATGTTGGGGCAAAGGTTCAGCCGAAGAAAAAGCGGCTCGGGGGCGTGTCGCTTCCGTCACGTTCTATCAGCATACAAGACGGTTTCGGTTCTTGTCCGTGACGGAAACGGCACGCTTCCGAGCCGCTTCAAAAAAGAGGGCGCGGTCTAGATCGCGCCCTTCACGATAGAGAGCTGGATTAGGCGCGGACCTTCTTGACGACGTCCATGGCCTCGCGAGCGATCTGCTCGACCTTGGAGAAGTCGCCGTCGACGAACAGGGCCGGCTTGACCATCCAGGTGCCACCGCAGGCGATGATGGCGGAGGAGCTCAGGTACTCCTCGACGTTTGCGGTGCTCACGCCGCCGGTGGGCATAAAGCGGTGGCCGACAAACGGAGCGGCGAGGGCCTTGATGTTGTTGAGGCCGCCGTACTGGGCTGCCGGGAAGAACTTGGTGACCTTGAGACCCAGGTTGACGGCAGCGGTGACCTCGGAGGGGGTCACGGTGCCGGGCAGCACGGGCAGGTCGATGTCGATGCAGTGCTTGACGACGTCTTCGTTGTAGCCCGGGGAGACGATGAACTTGGCGCCGGCGGCACGGGCCTGCTCGACCTGCTCGACGGTCAGGACGGTGCCGGCACCAACGCACATCTCGGGCTCGGCCTCGGCCATGGCGGCGATGCACTCGGCGGCGCAAGCGGTGCGGAAGGTGACCTCGGCGGACTTCATGCCGGCGGCCATAAGGGCGTGAGCGAGCGGAGCGGCATCCTCGACCTTGTCGAGCACGACGACCGGCACGATGCCCAGGGACTCAAGCGTGGTGTAGAACTGATCGAACATGATGTTCCTTTCGATGTACGGCGCGCGAGTGCGCGTTATTGCTAAGAAGATTGGCCATGAGCCGGTTCCGGATTGGTTATCGGAGGCACTGCTTGGGTCACAAGCAATTTCGGAACCGGCTACGAGGCCAGTCGTGAAGGAATGCCAGGCAGAGCCGGAATGGGACTAAGTGGTTCTACCTGGCCGGAGGAATCGGGGAGCGGGCTGCAGGGGTATGGGTATGGGAAACTGCAGCCCGCGGAATGGGGAACGAATTAACGGGCGACGCGGGTGCCGCCGTCGGCGGCGTTGGCCACGGCAGCGATCTCGTCTGCGGTCACCAAGTTGGAGTCGCCCTTGATAGTGAGCTTGAGGATCGAGGCTGCAATCGCGTAGTTGACAGCGTCCTGCGGGTCAAAGTCGTTGATGAGGGCATGGACGAGGCCGGCGTTGAAAGCGTCGCCGGCGGCAACGCCCTCGAGTACGTGCACGTCGTGAGCAGGGGAGAACCAGTGCTCGCCGCTCTCGGCCTCAAAGAGCATGCCCATCCAGATGGAGCGCTCGACGCAGGAGATGTTACGGACGACCGAGGCGACCTTCTTGCAGCCGTACTCGGCGCAGATCTGACGGGCCATCTCGACATAGGTGTCGCGCTCCTCGATGCCGTGGGCAAGGGAGCCAGAGACGCAGGTCATACCGAGGCCAGCAGGCGCATCCTCGTCGTTGGCGATGCAGATGTCGACGAGCGGCAGGAGTTCCCTCATGGTGGCCTGCGACTTCTCGGGCGACCACATCTTGCCGCGATAGTTCACGTCGCACACGGTGGTGATGCCCTTGGCGCGGCAGACGGCGAGAGCCTCCTTGCAGGCGGCGGCCATCTCGTCGGAGACGGCGGGGGTCACGCCGGAGAAGTAGAAGACATCGATGCCCTTGAGGATCTCGTCCCAGTCAAAAACATCGCGCTTGGCCATGTTGATGGCAGAGAACTTGCGGTCGTAGACGCAGCCGTTGCCGCGCTGCGAGGCACCGACCTCAAACACATAGGAGCCAAGACGGTCGCCCTGACGCACGACGCGCGTGGTGTCGACGCCGTAGGCCTTCAGCGAACGCAGGGCGCACTCGCCCAGACGGTTGGCCGGGACAACGGAGACGTAAGCGGCCTTGTCGCCCTGGTAGGCCAGGGAAAGCGCGGTGTTTGCCTCGGCGCCGCCGTAGCGGACATCAAACTCGGTCGCCTGCTCAATGCGCAGGTGGTCTTTGGGCGATAGCCTCATCATGATCTCGCCGAAGGTAAGAACCGTTTTACCCATGGTCGCGTAGCTCCTTCTTGCTCGTGCGTACACCTTTGATATGGCGTTGGCACGCAGGTGCCAAGACGGTAGGGTGCGTCTTTGCACCTGCGTGCCAACGCTCACCGAAATCGGTTTACGAAATCGGTTTCGTTTCGAGTTGTAGTATACTCACCTACAGCGTTTTGCAACCGAGATTTTTAAAAAAATGCCTAAAATGGCTCAGACCGCCGACAATTGGGAAACGGGGTGCGTTATGGCGCAGATGAGAATCAAGGACATTGCCGCCGAGGCGGGCGTGAGCCCGGCCACGGTCTCGCGCTATCTCAACAACCGCCCCGGGCAAATGACTGAGGAAACCCGTGCTCGCATCGCGGCGGTTATCGAGCGCACCGGCTATCGCCCGCGTGCCGCCGCGCGCAATCTACGCAGCTCGCGCACCAACCTCATCGGCGTGATCCTGGCCGACATCGCCAACCCGTTCTCCAGCGCCATGCTCGAAGGGCTTTCCGTCAGCGCCGCCGCGCGCGGCTGCTCGCTCATGACGGCCATTAGCGGCAACGACCCCGCTAAGGAAGCGGAGTCGCTCACCAGGCTTATCGATGCCGGCGTGGACGGCCTGGTCGTCAACACCTGCGGAGGCAATGACGAGGCGATCGCCGCGGCAGCGGGACGTCTGCCCGTTGTGCTGCTCGACCGCGACGTTGCCGACGGCGGTGTCGATCTGGTGACATCTAACAACCGTGAGCTAGTCGCCGGCTTGGTAGACGCCTTGGCCGCTGCGGGCAGCGAGCGCCTGTGCCTGCTCACCGAGGCAAGCGACGATAGCCCCGTGCGTCGAGAGCGCGCCGAGGCCTTTACCGACGAGCTTTCGCGCCGCGGACTTGCGGGCGAGGTTGTCACCCTGGCCGACGGTGGCGCCACGGGCATCGGCCGCTTGGACGAGACCATGCGTGACTATGCCGGCAAAAAGCTCGGCCTGATTGCCGTCAACGGCCTGGTCTTCCTGCGTCTGACCGAGGCTCTGGCGCAGTTGGGACCCTCGTTACCGGCTGGTCTTAAGATTGCGACGTTTGACGATTATCCTTGGAACCACGTGCTCTTTGGCGGTGTGACCACAGCAGCGCAAGACACCACACGTTTTTTGAGCGCTTGATACGCTTTAACCCTGCGGAAACATTTTTCTGCGATAGTATCTGCGATATAGACCAGTCGAAACCCGCCCGAAAGAAAGGGGAGCGACATGAACCAGCAGAACATCGATTACGTACTCCGCTCCGTAGAGCAGCGTGACATCCGCTTTGTGCGTCTGTGGTTTGTCGACATTCTCGGCCGCCTCAAGAACTTTGCCATTAGCCCCGAGGACCTCGAGGTCGCTTTTGAGGAGGGTATTGGATTTGACGGCTCCGCCATCGAGGGCTTTGCCACGCCCGAGGAAGCCGACATGCTGGCGTTTCCCGATGCTTCGACCTTCCAGATTTTGCCGTGGCGCCCGAGCCACAATGGCGTCGCCCGCGTGTTCTGCGACGTGTGCACTCCCGATCGCAAGCCGTTTGCCGGCGACCCGCGCGATGCCCTGCGCCGCATGTTCCGCAAGGCCGAGAAGGCTGGCTACCTGCTCAATGTGGGCGCCGAGCTGGAGTACTATTACTTCCCCGACGAGCACACCCCCGAGCCGCTCGACAACGTGGGCTACTTCGATCTTTCGGTGAGCGATGCCGCTCGCGACCTGCGCCGCAACACGGTCCTCACGCTCGAGAAGATGTCCGTGCCCGTGGAGTACACCTTCCACGCCGCCGGTCGCTCGCAGCACGGCATGAGCCTGCGCCACGCCGAGGCCCTAAGCATGTCCGACGCCATCACCACGGCCAAGCTCATCATTAAG
The DNA here is from genome assembly GCA_022720335.1 of Collinsella sp. Taxonomy (GTDB): domain Bacteria; phylum Actinomycetota; class Coriobacteriia; order Coriobacteriales; family Coriobacteriaceae; genus Collinsella. The sequence goes on along the minus strand of JAIHVJ010000001.1, from coordinate 7,238 downwards.
CAGCAGGCCTACGAGAGCGGTTGCCACGCCTCCTTTATGCCCAAGCCGTTGGCGGGCGAGGACGGCAGTGCTATGTTCCTGTGCCAGTCGCTGTTCGACCATGACGGCAACAACGTCTTTTGGGGCGAGGACGACGAGAAGTACCATCTCTCCGACGTCGCCAAGCACTATATGGCCGGCATCCTGGCGCATGCCCGCGAGATCAGCGCTATCACCAACCCCACGGTCAACTCGTACAAGCGCATCACCACGGGCGGCGACTCCGTGCCACAGTACGCCACGTGGGGCCTGCGCAACCGCGCGAGCATGGTCCGCATCCCGGTCTACAAGCCCGGCAAGCAGCTGTCCACGCGCATCGAGCTTCGCAGCCCCGACCCCATGGCCAATCCGTACCTGGTCAACGCCGTCACGCTGGCGGCTGGTCTGGACGGCATCGAGCGCAAGCTGGAGCTCCCGCCCGAGGCCACGGCCGAGACGCTCAAGCTCACCGACCGCCAGATGGTCGAGGCCGGCTACGCGCCGCTGCCGCGCTCGCTCAAAGAGGCGCTCGACGTGTTTGAGGACTCGCAGTTTATGAAGGATGCCCTCGGCGAGCACATCCACAGCTTCTTCCTTAAAAAGAAGCGCGACGAGTGGCATAAGTTCGAGTCCACGATCACCGAGTGGGAGATCAAGCACTACCTGGCGAACTCCTAATCGCGCTGGCTTGTTCCAGTACGATTGAGCTCATTTCTTTGGAGGCCGATATGTCCGAAAAGAGTGCCCTGTTCATGGCGCGCACGACGCGCTTCCACGAGTTTGCCCGCAGCTTGACGACCACCCTGGGTGTCGAGGTGAGCCTGGCCACCCCCGATTCGCCGACTGCGGCGCACGACTTTGACCTGCTGATCCTCGATTGCGATGGCATCCGCAGCGACCGCATCGATCAGATTGCCAAGTGGCTTGACGATCGCGGCGGCGTCCCCATGTTGGTGATCGTCGATGACGAGGCACTCGGCACCTTGCGCCTGCCGAATCACGCGCATGCCGACTTTGTATGTCCCACGGCAACGCCCAACGAGCTCAAGGCTCGCGCGCAGCGTCTGATGGGCGAGGAGGAGACCGTCACCGCCGACGATGTGCTCAACATCGATAACCTCGAGATTAACCTGGCCACCTACCAGGTGACACTCGATAACGAGCCCATCGACCTGACGCTGATGGAGTACTCGCTGCTGAGCTTTTTGGCGACGCATCCCAACCGTGCCTACAGCCGCGAGGTGCTGCTGCACCGCGTGTGGGGTTTTGAGTACTGCGGCGGCACCCGTACCGTCGACGTGCACATCCGACGCATCCGCTCCAAGGTGGGCCCGCAGATTGCGGCACACATCACCACCGTCCGCGGCGTGGGCTATCTGTTTAAGGACTAGCTTTTCACCACAAAGGGGACAGGCACCTTTGTGGTGGTTTTGCCGCATGCGTGGGTTCCTTTCGGGTCCGCAACAGAACTTAAGCCTTCCTAAAAGATTGCGTTCTCATACACGTGCACCCGCATATTGGGGTACAACTCAACGTGAACAATGATGGCCCGCCACATGTTTGGCGGGCCTTTGGTTATTTGACGAAAGGATCGCAGCCATGAGCGAGTACGATTCCCAGCGTCCCCAGGATGCGGGCAACGCCGGCGAGACCCAGCAGCAGCCGCGTGTGCAGGTGGAGTCGACGCCTGCCGGCAGTAACATTCCCTACGTGCAGGCCTACGACACGCAGACCGGCAAGCCGCTGGGTGGCCAGCAGGTCGTGAACAAGCACACGGTGGTCAAGACCAAGACCAAAAAGCTGCCGATCTTTATTACGGCGCTTGCCGGCTGTGCCTGCGGAGCCCTGCTGGTCATTGCGCTCATTATGAGCGGCACGCTCAACATTGGCGGCGGAAAGAACGCCGTGACGGCGGGTGCTTCGGGTTCGTCGACGCAAAAGATCACCATTGACTCCGAGGATACTACGCTGGCCGAGGCCGTTTCTGCCAAGGCATTGCCCTCCGTGGTTTCCATCACCGCCACTTCGAGCGGCAGCCAGAATGGCTCGCTTTCGCAGTCTGCCGACGAGTCGGACAGCTCGGGCAGCGTCGGTTCGGGCGTAGTGCTCGATACCGAGGGCCACATCCTCACCAACAACCACGTGGTCGATGGTTACGACCAGTACGTGGTGACCATGGACGACGGCACCACCTATGAGGCCGAGTTCGTGGGCAACGACGCCTCGAGCGACCTGGCCGTCATCAAGCTTAAGGACGCCGACGCTTCCAAGCTCACGCCGATCGAGATGGGTGATTCCTCCAAGCTTAACGTGGGCGAGTGGGTCATGGCAATCGGTTCGCCGTTCGGTAACGAACAGTCTGTCTCTACGGGCATTGTGTCGGCGCTGTATCGCTCCACGGCCATGAGCTCTACCAGCGGTAACACCATCTATGCCAACATGATTCAGACCGATGCCGCCATCAACCCAGGCAACTCCGGCGGCGCGCTCGTCAACGACAATGGCGAGCTCGTGGGTATCAACTCGCTCATCGAGAGCTACTCGGGCTCCAGCTCGGGCGTGGGTTTTGCCATTCCGGTCAACTATGCCAAGAACATTGCCGACCAGATCATCGACGGCAAGACGCCGGTGCATCCGTACATGGGCGCTACGCTTTCGAGCGTCAACGCGCTCAACGCCCGTACCAACAAGCTGAGCACCGATAGCGGCGCGTATGTGGCGAGCGTCGTTGAGGATGGCCCTGCTGCCAAGGCTGGCATCCAAGAGGGCGATGTCATTACCAAGCTGGACGACGACGAGATCACGAGCGCCGATGGCCTGATCATTGCGCTGCGCAGCCACGAGGTGGGCGAGAAAGTCGAAATCACGCTCATGCGCGGCAAGGAAGAGAAGAAGGTCACGGTTGAGCTGGGCTCCGATGAGGAGCTGCAGAACCAGCAGCAGGACGACAGTTCGACCGACACCGGCAACGGCGGTATTACCGACGAGCAGCTGCGCCAGTACCTGGAGGAGCTGCTAGGCCAGCAGGGCCAGGGCTACGGCCAGGGCTACTAGCGAGCCGTTTCGCATATGCCGAAGCCAGAGGGGCTGTCCCGCCAAGTGTGGGACAGCCCCTCTTTTCTTGTTGATCCGTTGGGGACGGAGGAAAACGGATCACTTGGGGCTGACAAGAGGCCTGGTTCGTAATGGTCTGGACAGTTAGTTCAGATACGTATAAATCTGGGGCAGCTTGGGATGCGTTTTGAGCAATTTTTTGATTGAGATGGGGCTTGAATGGGTGCTTGGGAGGGCGAGCGGGACGTTTACATGGTTTCGAGGAGCTCAAATTAGTTGAAACAGGGGTGTTCGTGCCTGATCCAGCTCTAGGATTTATACGTATCTGAACTAACTGTCCGCCCCGGTCCGGCCGCTGCCGATTCGGTGCGGTTTGAGACCGCTATTCGGCCCCGTTGCGACCGGTGGTACTCTTGTATCCGTTTGAAATCGAGCGAAGGAGTGCCGCTATGGAGCAATCGAGTCTGTTTGGTGACGGCGTGGACATCGATACCGAAACGTCTACGACTGCGGAAGCCACCGCGCCGACCGATGCCCGTGCCCAGGCGGCAGCGCGCGCGGCCGAGCTGCGCCACGAGCTCGACTACCACGCCTATCGCTACTACATGCTCGACGCACCCGAGATCACGGACGCCGCCTTCGACAAAATGCTCGTTGAGCTGCAGGAAATCGAGGCGGCCTATCCCGATCTGGTGACGCCCGACAGCTATACCCAGCGCGTGGGCGGCTACGTGAGCGAGCAGTTTACGCCGGTCACGCACATGGCACGCATGTATTCCATGGACGATGCCATGGATCTGGACGAACTCGACGCATGGCTCCAGCGCACCGAGGATGCGCTCGGTGCCGGCAGCGTCACCTATACCTGCGAGCTTAAGATCGACGGTCTGGGCGTGGCCCTTACCTACCAAAACGGCACCTTCGTACGTGCGGCCACACGTGGCGATGGCACCACGGGCGAGGATGTGTCGCTCAACGTGCGCACCATCAAGGATGTGCCCATGCACCTGTCCGAGCCGGCGCTCGCCCACATGGGCGCCGACCGCGAGCGTACCATTGAGGTGCGCGGCGAGGTCTACATGCCTAAGGGCAGCTTTGTTCGTCTGAACGACGAGGCCGATGCCGAGGGTCGCGACCCCTTCGCCAACCCGCGCAACGCTGCCGCCGGCAGCCTGCGCCAAAAGGACCCCAAGATCACGGCACGCCGCGATCTTGCCACCTTTATCTATGCCATCGCCGATACCGATCCGCTGCACGTCCACAGCCAGCGCGAGTTCCTCGACTGGCTGCGCAACGCTGGCTTTAGCGTCAACCCTAACGTTGCCCGTTGCGCCACGCCCGCCGAGGTCCACGAGTTCTGTGCCCAGGCGCTTGAGCACCGCGGTGACCTGGACTACGACATCGACGGCGTGGTCGTAAAGGTCGATAGCTTCCAACAGCAGCTCGACCTGGGCTTTACCGCCCGCGCGCCGCGCTGGGCCATTGCCTTTAAGTTCCCGCCCGAGGAAAAGCAGACCATCCTGCGCGAGATTCGCATCCAGGTGGGCCGCACCGGTGTGCTCACGCCGGTCGCCGAGTTCGACCCGGTGACGGTTGCCGGCTCCACCATCGCGCGCGCCACGCTGCACAACATCGACGAGATCCGTCGCAAAAACGTGCGCGAGGGCGACACCATCATCGTGCACAAGGCGGGTGACGTGATTCCCGAGGTTGTGGGCCCGGTGCTCGACAAGCGCCCGGCCGATTCGGTTGACTGGCACATGCCCGAGGTCTGCCCCGTGTGCGGCAGCCCCGTGGTCCACGAGGACGGTGAGGTTGCCTACCGCTGCGTCTCCATCGACTGCCCCGCGCAGCTCAAGGAGCGCCTGCTCCACTGGGTGAGCCGCGGCTGCATGGACGTCGACGGCCTGGGCGACGAGATCGTCGACAAGATGATCGCCGCCGGACTGATCCATGATGTCGCGGACTTCTACCAGCTCACGGTCGACGACATCGCCGGACTGGACACGGGGCGCACCTATGCCAGCTCCAACAGCAAAAAGGGCGTCAAGAAGGGCGATCCCATTCCGGTGGGCCTTAAGACGGCCGAGAAAATCATTGCCGAGCTCAACAAGTCCAAGAGCCAGCCACTCGGTCGCGTGCTGTTTGCCCTGGGCATCCGCCACGTGGGCAAGAGCGTGGGCGAGGTCATCGCCGAGCGATTCCTGTCGATTGACAAGCTTATCTTGGCGAGCGAAGAGGATATTGCCGAGTGCGAGGGCATTGGTCCCAAGATTGCGGCGAGCGTCAAACAGTTCCTGGCCGTGCCCGAAAACCTTGCCGTGCTGGAGCGCCTGCGCCAGGCGGGCCTGTCGCTCGAGGTCGACTTGGGTGCCGCGCACGCGCAAGCCGCAGCCGACGCTGGCGTGGCAGGCGAGCTCGCCGACGCACAGCCACTCGCGGGTCTGACCTTCGTGCTCACGGGCGCGCTCGTCAACCGCACGCGCGACGAGGCGGGCGCGGCGCTCAAGGTGCTCGGCGCCAAGGTTTCGGGCAGTGTTTCAAAGAAGACGAGCTATCTGGTCGCCGGTCCCAAAGCGGGCTCCAAGCTCACCAAGGCCGAGCAGCTGGGTGTGCCCGTGTTGGATGAGGCGGCACTTGAACAGATTTTGGCGACGGGTAGGGCCCCGGAGGCATAATGATTTGTTGAGGAACTGCGCAGAGGCTCAGTTCCTCAACATCTCCTTATAGTGTTTGCCTGTTCAATTTCGATATCGTTTCCCTCGTATGATCCAGATGCGTCTACCGACTCAAAGCGTGAGTAGGAAACTCTTGTCCCAACTTTGATTTGGGAAAGCTTGTCTTTGATTCGGCCAGATGAGGGGAATGTAATCCGGGTTTGCTTTCCAGCGTCGGTGTAGCGGGGACTGTTGTCTGTTTGGATTACGAGTTCCGTTCCCTCAATAGAATGAACGCTGCCGGCTCCAAAGACAAGGTAATCATCTCCTCCGCTATAGCGGGCTCTATCTGTGCATGAAGAAACGGATGCAAACATAGCGAAAATCACCAATATCGTAACCAGGGCAAAGGCCGTGGTGCCATAGCATTTTGATGGTGCCATCCGGTCTACCAAAAGACTGTTCCGTTTAATTTGACCATATTGGGCGTTGCATAGTTAATCGCTCGGGGATAAGTGTTCCATCCGTCGAATACTTCGAGCCACTGCAGTTCGATGCCAGAGCTTCCATTATGCCCAGTAAAATAGCCAGTTACCGTGACTGTATGACCTGATAGCTCGACGGATCCTTCACTGTTTCGGCTGTTGATCCACATATGATACAAGCCGATATTCCCTTGATCGATAGTTGCTCTGTACTGAGCGAATTGAGGCTGATAACCGAAAAATTGAGTATTAAGTGCTCTACCCTTTTGAGCGGCAAGACTTTTAAACGGAACAATTCCATCTGGGATGATCGTGCTTCCGTACTCGACGCCCTGATCATTGGTCTTATACGTTGTTGTGCCAGTGACGTTCCATATTTCTTTATAATAATCGGGATTAAATTGATTAGCGTTTGAACTGGTGAGACCGTAATGCATTGATACAGCGTACAAGGCAGAAACGACGCATGCATACTTATTAGTGCGGGCTTCAACTAATGATTCCGAGACTCCTCGGAACGGTATTCCGTTTAAATCGTCTATTTGGAAATGCAACATCAAGTCATCTTCATTGATAATGACTGCATCCCATGAAGTTGGGTTATTGCTTTGAGGTGCTATACCCTTTTCGGTGACAATTGGGACAGACCGTATATTGTTATAGTTGGTTACACAGTCTCTAGTTCCTGGCACCAAAGTTCCATATTCAATATCGTTGTACGAAATTAGTACGGTTGGGTTTGTGGCCTGTTGGCCGGAATAAGTTGAAATGGCGTTTGATAGAGAAGCTGAAATCGGGAGAATGGTATCGCCGAGGGTTATCTCCTTCAGAAGCCCAGGATATGATGCGTCAAGTATTAAATAACCGTAAGGGCTTCCTTCCCTTGTGACACTGATTTCATAGCCACAGATAAGGCCGATTTGTTGATCGCGTCGAAAATGTTGGTGTAAGGGTGACGCCCTAGCGCCCGTTTAACGAAGAACGGCCTTCGTCCTAGAATCTGAAATCACCACAACAACAGGTT
>JAIHVJ010000290.1 GCA_022720335.1 Collinsella sp. | reverse complement strand
CCCCTTGCCGGATTCAGATTCGACAAGGGGCGACCATTGTGCAATCGCAAGAAGATGACGGGGCGGAATGTCAATCCTGGTCTAACAGAGCCTTTTTTATTGCCTGCATGTCCTCGGCAGCATTTGCCCAAATGGTGAATGCTGGTGCCGGCAGGTTGCCGAGTGTGTATCGCGGGTATACCTCATGCGTACCATGATCCAAACACTGTGAGGTGTCTGCGCGTGTGCGCGATAATTCATTTTGGAACTGACGGTTGGCGCGCTCGCGTCGATGAGGACTTCAATGCCGATAACGTTGCCCGTATCGCCGATGCCGTCGGCGAGTTGTGGCAAAAGACCAATCCGGGCAAAACGGTATATATAGGGTTCGACACTCGGCCCCTGGCGCGCGAGTTCGCTGAGCTTGCGGCGGGTGTGCTAGCAGCGCACGGGCTAGACGCCGTGCTCGCTTCGCGACCTGTTCCGACCCCTGCCCTTACGTGGGCGGCGGCTTATGACGGTGAGGCGTGCGGCGCGCTCATGGTGACGGGGTCCCATCATCCGCAGGGTTATCTGTGTCTCAAGATTCGCATGGGTGACGGCTCGACCGCCAACCAGGATGTCATCGAAGAGCTCGAAGAGACCATGGCTCCCGAGCCAATGGGGATCGAGGGGCAATATCGCACCGCGGATATCATTCCTGACTATATGCAAGCGGTGGCATCGTTTGTCGATGCCGAAGCCATCCGCGCCGCGCACCTGCGCGTGGTTGTTGACCCCATGGGCGGCGCAGCCCAGGGCTATCTAGCCGACTTGCTGCGCGAGCTTGGCGTTGAGGTGCACGAGATTCACGCCGGGCAGGCGCCTGACCAAGAAGATATCTGCCCCGACCCCGTTGAGCCGTGGGTGGACGCTTGCGAGCATACGGTTATCGAGGACGGAGCTTGCGCTGGCCTGGTGACCGACGGCGACGCCGACCGTATCGGTGCGGTTGACGAGCGCGGCAGATATATACATCCGCATCAGATCATGGCGCTCGTTTTGGGCGACTTGGTTCAATTTCGTAATTTGGAGGGGCGCGTCGTCGTCAATCTTTCGTGCTCGACGCTCGTGCGTCGCATTGCCGAGGCGCTTGGCTGCCGCGTGACCGTCAAACCAGTCGGTTTCAAATATATAGCGGCAGAGATGAAGAAGGGTGGCGTCCTCATAGGCGGCGAAGAAGCCGGTGGTATCGGCATCGCCGCGCATATGCCCGAGCGCGATGGAATCCTCGCCTGTCTGATTCTGTGTGAGCTTATGGCAAAGACGGACGCGCCTTTGGGCGTTCTGGTCGACCAACTCGAGGACAGATTTGGTAAGACGAGTTACGGTCGACGCGATTTGCGCCTTGAGGCCGAAGATGCCGAAACGTTACGAACCCTGCTGCCGGGCGTAAACCCCAAGTCGATTTGTGGCAAGGTACCGCAAAACGTTAGTCATATGGATGGCTTGCGTTTAGCATTCGAGGATGATACGTGGCTGCTGGTCCGTCCTAGCGGGACCGAACCAGTGGTGCGCGTCTACGCCGAGGGGTTCTCAGTGGAAGAGCGTGATGAGTTGCTCGATGCTGGCTGTGCTTTAGCTAGGGGAACGTATCCGCTTTAACCATGAGACTGCCTTATATAAAGAGATGCTCGGCGAGCGGTAGTTAACGGCTGGCAAACGTTAGTCGGATCCCAAATTGTGTAGGAAATGTGTATGCCCAGATTCCCGCCCACGGGGCCCCTCCGGTCTGGCAATATATCTCCTTGCCGCGCGGCCCGGTCGAACCGGATGAGCCGCTAAGCGTGCACCTTGAG
>JAIHVJ010000289.1 GCA_022720335.1 Collinsella sp. | reverse complement strand
CCCTACAGCTCGTACTTGTACACGCGATAGATGTACTTCTCGGCCTCCATCTCGTAGGTGGTGATGGCCAGACCGTACCGATCGCACTCGGTGAAGGTCTTGGCCTGGCCCGATGCCACGAGCATACTGTTTGAATTGCCGACGCGCTGCGCCTTGCTGACGTAACCCGAGAACGGCACCGCGGTCTGGTCTTCAAGCTCGTAGGTGCGCACCGTCTCGTCCACTGTAAAGATGTGCCCAAACGGATGCGTGCCCTTGCTATAGTCGGTCGCCACCGCGGCGCCCAGCTGGCCCCATTCGAACTTGGGATAGCTCTCGGCCGCGCCAAAGTTGTTGTCGTACAGCAGTACCTGGTAGCGACCGGTCGTTGCCGCGTCAGAACTCGGCAGATACGTCACACTGTGCTGGCCCGCGTTGAGCGAAAAATCGCCTTGGGCTTGCAGCAGCTTGTCCTCAAAGCCCGAGCCGGCCCATTGCCGCCCCTTTCTATTTCTAAGCTCGTCTTCTCACTATTGACAGCCGAAAATGATCCGTTTTCCTCCGTCCCCGAGGGATCATTTTTTAGTACTTGAAGAAGCCCTCGCCCGAGCTTTCGCCCAGCTTGCCTTCGTCGAGCATCTGCTTGAGAACGGATGCCATGGCCTTAAAGTTGTAAGGCATCATCATCTTTTTGAGCAGCGGGCTCACCAGGCCCGGGACCTTCTGATACTGCATAACGATGTTGTAGGCCGTCTGGATGCCCACCGTGTCGAACACGCGAAACGGACCCTTGGGGGCACCGGTGCCACGCGTTCATGCGAGGTCGATGCTCTTGGGGTCGCTCACGCCCGAGACGTACAGGTCAAGGCCCGAAAGCAGCCATGGCACCAGCATGGAATTGAGCAGGTAACCGTTCTTTTCCTTGTTGACGGGCAGGGCAAGCATACGGATATCGCTAGCAAAGTCGACGAGCTCATCGAAATAGCGCTTGTCGGTCTGGTCCTGAGCCATGACCTCGGTCATGTTGTTCTTCCAGATGGAATTGGCAAAGTGCAGCGACAAGTACTTCTCGGGGCGGCCGGTGTACTTGGCAAAGGTACTCGGCAGCAGCGTGGAGGAGTTGGTCACGACGACGGTCTTTTGCGGGAGGACCGGGGCAAGCTTCTTGTAGAAGTCGATCTTTGCCTGAGTGTCCTCGGCCATAGACTCGATGACCAGGTCGGCGTCGGCCACTGCCTTGGCAAGATCGAGCTCCAGCTTGAGCGTGGAGTAGGCACGCTCGACGGCGGCGAGTGCCGCCTCCTTGTCGAAGGGCTGGCCGCTATCGGCGATACCGGCGCACCACTCGCCTGTGCCGTCCGCCATGCCCTCGATAGCCGCGATGTACTCCTCGCGCACATGATCGATCTTGGGCTGGGTGCGGCCGATGCTGCCCTCGCTGCGCAGCCAAATCGTTACATCAAAGCCGCAGTAGGCAGCCTGAAAGGCAATCTGGCTTCCCAACACGCCGCCGCCGGCAACACAAACGGTCTTGTAGCTCATAGGACGGTCCTCTCTTACGTAATTCCATAGATGTGTATTTATTCAACCGTAAGGGGACTGCGCGCTGGGGGTGGGTTCTATAAACGGACGGTAATTTGCGGCGAACGGCAACATCTGTTCATTATCTCAGGGTTCCGAGGGCGATTTTTTGTGCCACCGAGACGTGGTTTGCGGAAGTATGCGGCAAATTCCGGAACCCTTGAGCACACCCCGGTTTTCCGCCAATAAAACCGCAGGTACAGGGCTTGGACATATTCGGTGTGCTCGGCCTATTCAGATTTTGCCGCATACTTCCGAAA
>JAIHVJ010000288.1 GCA_022720335.1 Collinsella sp. | reverse complement strand
GTTCCACGGCGGCGCGCCCAGTTCTCGAGCGCGGCGGGGGCGGATTCGCGGGGGAGCGAGCGGACGTCGGCATCCAGGCTGCGGCAGATCTGGCGCGAGTCGATGACGATAATCTTGCCGGCACGACGCGCCTCGGCGTAACCGTCCAGGTGAATCTTGAACCAGCTGTCCTCGAACGCGGCGTTATGCGCCATGTACGGGTACTTCTTCATAAGCTTGAGCAGCTGCTTCTGCAGTCCCTTGTTCTCACGGAAGGGCGTTTTGCCGTCGATGTCGTCCCAAGTGATGTGGTGGATATTCGACAGCGGCACGTCCTCGCCGCGATAGATGTCGGGCAGGCCGCAGTAGTGTGCTTCGGCGTCATGCGGCACGGCGTCGCTGGTGAGCTCCATGATTTCCCAGCCCACGTTGATGATGTAGCCGCGCTCGGGCGCGCGACCGGTGGTTTCGATGTCGATGCCCAGCACCGTGCCTTGGATGGGCTTGCGGGCATAGGCCACGCCGAGTGCGTCGCGGTCACCGCGGATCTCGCGCATAACGGACGCGGCGGTACGCTTTTGCATCTTACCGATGGCCGCGCAGGTGTCGGCGTCGGACAGGCCGCGCGAGAGCGTCGCGGGCGTCACGTTGCGCAGGCGCGCCTCGCCAATCTGGTCACACAGGTCGCGGTTACGGTCGGCCAGGTCGCGCACAGTGGCAAAGTCGAAGCCTGGGTCGCCCTCGGCGGTAAAGTACTCGGTCTCGAGCACCTTGAGGGCCTCTTCGCCCTTCTGGCGCTCGGACTCCATGGCGCCGTGATCGCCATAGATAAACATGGGGATAAACGGCTGACGCTCGTATTCGAGTGCTTGTGAAACGTTCATAGACTGCTCCTTGGACGGGCCGGGTCGCGCGGCTCGGTGGCATTGAGTTATGGCGAGATGATAGTTTACCATGGGCAACTATTGGCATCGCGCCTAGGACAACTACAATACCCTAGTTGACCGCTAGGACTTTTACAATGCTGCCGAAAGACACGAAAGGTTCCATCCGTCATGGATTTGCTGATTGATATTCTGCTCGACGCCGGCAAGGACACGCTCTCGCTGGTGCCGTTTTTGTTGGTGACGTATATGGCCCTCGAGACCTTGGAGCACGTCGCGGGCGACCGCGTTAACGGGGCCATCAAGCGCGCCGGCGCCGCGGGTCCCGTGGTTGGCTCGTTGCTGGGCATGGTGCCGCAGTGCGGCTTTTCGGCAATGGCGGCCACACTGTACGCCGGTCGCGTCGTGACGCTGGGCACCTTGGTGGCGGTGTTTCTCTCGACCTCCGACGAGATGCTGCCGCTGTTGCTCGCCGAGCAGGTACCCGTGCAGACCATGGCGATGTTGCTCGCCTCGAAGGCGCTGATCGCGCTGGTCACGGGCTTTATCGTGGATGCGGCTATCCGCGGCCTTCGTCGTAATGCCCGCGCGCATGCGGCGATTCGCCGTACCGTGCTGGGGACCGCTGCCAATCCGGCTCATGTGAACTGCGCGCACGACGACCATACCGGGGGCGACATCATTGATGAAGTGGCCGAGGCGGGAGTAAGTGCTGATCACATCCACGAGCTGTGCGAACGCGATCATTGCGGCTGTGACGAGGATGAGGACGAGCACGGGCACGACCACAGCCACGATCATGGTCACGCGGACGAGCACGAGCGCCACCACGACCACAGCCACTCCCACGAGGGCGCGCCCATCGTGTCGATCATCCGCAGCGCGATCTCGCATACCGTGCAGGTGTCGGTATTCATTTTCCTGGTGACGCTGATTCTGGTCGCCGTCCTCGAGACCT
>JAIHVJ010000065.1 GCA_022720335.1 Collinsella sp. | reverse complement strand
GTTTCGCCTACTACGGTATCTCGCGTGCTTAATAATCGCGGCTATATTAGCCAAGAGACCCGCGATAAGGTCCATGCCGCGATGAAGCGCATCAACTATGCGCCCAACGATATCGCCCGTGCCATGCTCAACGGTCGCCTGAATCTTATCGGTATGATCGTCCCCTATGTCAGCAGTCCGTTTCATGCCCAAGTGGTTCAAGTCATTGAGCATACCCTGGCCGAAAACGGTTTTAAGATGCTGCTGTGCAATAGCGCCAATCGACCCGAGCTTGAGCGCTCTTATATCGACATGCTTCGACGCAATATGGTTGATGGCGTCATCGTCAACTCGCTTAATATCGGTGCCGAGGCGTATGCCGAGATGGGCTTGAGTCTGGTTGGTATCGACTGCGACCTTGGCGAAGCCTCTGTTCAGATTGCGAGCGACAGCTATAGCATCGGCGAACTTGCCACGCGTCGCCTGATCGATGACGGATGTTCACGCATCCTGTGCCTGCGCAGCAATAGCCGCATGCGCATGCCTGCCAATAAGCGTACCGATGCCTACCTCGATGTTGTTGAGCAGGCCGGTTTGCCCGCGCTTGTCCGTGAGGTCGAGTTCGTTAAGCCCGACGACGAAAAGAGTGCGGTCGTTGCGAAGATCCTCGATGAGAACCCCGATATTGACGGCATCTTTGCGGGAGACGACACGATGGCGGCTATCTGTCTTAACGTGATGAAGCAGCGCGGCTTGAGCGCTCCGGGCGATATTAAGGTCGTGGGCGCGGATGGTGCCCGCCGCACTATGACGTTTATGCCTGACTTAACAACCGTTCGCCAAGATATCGATCGCATCGGAGAGCTCGCGGCGCAATCCATCATTGCTCTTATTAACGGCGAAAAGCCCGAATCGAATATCAAGCTCCCCGTTGAACTCATTGAGGGTAAAACCGCGTAGTTCATCCCGTGCCAAAAGAATTCCTCAAACACCTCTGATGACCGTTCGCCGGCATATGTCAACCGTTTGCCGACGACTGGAACTGCGAAAAGACGTATTGGTGTGAAAACGTTTGACATATGAAAACGATTGACATATCTTGCAGTTGTACCGAGTTAGTATCTCGTGAGAAAGGAAGTCTCGGATGCACAAGGTGTATTACCAGCCTGAGGGAATTTGGGTAGGCGACATCATGCCGTACGGCGAGGACGGCACGTTCTATCTCTATCATCAGCGTGACACGCGAAACCCCGGACCTTTCGGAGAGCCGTTTGGCTGGGCACTCGCGACAACCAAGGACTTCGTCAATTACAAAGACTTTGGCGAGAGCCTTGAGCGTGGCGGCGACGAGGAAGTCGACCAGCAACTGGCGCGATCCCTTTGTGCTTTGGGATGAGGAGAACGAAGAGTACATGCTCATCCTCGGCACGCGTGTGGGCGAGGACAAGCGTCTGATGACCGGTCGTCTGGTCAAGTTCACCTCCAAGGACCTGGATACCTGGGAGTTCCAGGGCGACTGGTGGAATCCGGGCCTGTACACCATGTTCGAGATGCCTGATCTCTTTAAGATGGGCGACTGGTGGTATCTGGTGTTCTCCGAGTACAGTGATGGCAACAAGACCCGTTACCGCATGTCTCGCTCTATCAACGGTCCTTGGATCACTCCTGCGGACGATTCCTTCGATGGCCGCGCGTACTATGCCGCGCGTACCGCATTTGACGGCGAGCGCCGCGTTCTCTTTGGTTGGGTTCCTACGCGTGACGAGGGCGGTGACCCCAGCTCTTACCTGTGGGGTGGCACCTTTATGCCTCTCGAGATCGTTCAGCGTGTTGACGGAACGCTCGGCACCAAGCTTCCTGACAGCATGCTTGGCGCCTTTGGCGAGGCTAAGGCAGTCGAGGCCTTTGAGCTCTCCTGCGAGTCGGGCAAGGTCGAGCAGGTGCTCGCCGCGGATGCCGGTTCCACCTATATGCTCGATGCCGACATCGAGCTCGCCGGTGACGCTGCCGGCTTCTCGGTGAAGCTTGCCGAGGACGCCGAGTCCGGTCTTGCCTATGAGTTCCGCGCCAACCTGCGTGAGGGCAAGCTCGAGTTTACGGCGGCCCCCCAGTATCCGTGGTTCCAGGTCAACAACATGGGCCTCGAGCGTCCGTTGTTCTTTAAGGGCGAGGGCACTCATCATGTGCGCCTGGTCGTTGACGACGATATCGCGACCATCTTTGTCGATGATGTTGCGCTTAACGCTCGATTCTGCAATAAGCAGGGCCAGGGTGTGGCGCTGACGGTCACCGACGGTACGCTTAAGTGCGCAAATGCAACGATCGCGTCTCTGTAATGGCATCAAAACGTCTTATGATTTCGTAAAGGAATGGAGAGGAACATGGACTACAAAGTAGTGTCTCAGCAAGTCGTCGATAACGTCGGCGGTCTGGAGAACATCGAGGGCGCCACGCATTGCGTTACGCGTCTGCGTCTGGTGCTCAAGGATACGAGCAAGTACAACAAGGCCGAGCTCGAGAACATCGATGGCGTCAAGGGCGTGCTGTACAACAGCGGCCAGCTCATGATCATCTTCGGTACCGGTACCGTCAACAAGGTTTACGATGAGTTTATGGCTCTGACGGGCGTTAAGGAGATTAGCGCTTCCGAGGTCAAGGGCGCCGAGGCGGACAAGAAGGGCAAGTTCTTCTCGGTCCTCAAGGTATTCTCGGACATCTTTATCCCCATCATTCCCGCTTTCGTCGGCGCTGCTATCATCATCGGCCTTAAGTCGCTGATTGTTGCCAACGGCCTCTTTGGCATGGAGGGCAGCCTCGCCGATCACAGCGAGTTCCTCAAGAACCTCGCAAGCTTCTTTGCCATTATCGCCACCACCTTCGACTACCTACCTGTCCTGGTTATGTACAGCGCGGTCAAGCGTTTTGGCGGTAACCCGATCCTGGGCATCCTCGTCGGTATCGTCATGGTTCACCCGAGCCTTATGAACCGTAACACGTTCGTTATGGACCCGACGGGTGCTGAGTACTGGAACTTCGGTCCGCTCTCCATTCCCATGGTTGCTTTCCAGGGCGGCGTGTTCCCTGCAATCCTGACTGCCTGGTTTATGGCCAAGGTCGAGAAGATTGCCCAGAAGTACATCCCCGAGGTCGTTTCGTTCGTCTTTGTCCCGACCGTTACCCTGATTCTTGCTAACGTCGCCCTGTTCACCGTGTTCGGCCCGCTCGGCAACCTGATCGGCGACGTCCTCGCCGGCGTAATCGATATCCTGTACAACAGGATGGGCGTCTTCGGTGCCTTTGTCTTTGCCGCATTCCTGCAGCCGCTCGTCGTTACCGGTACGCATCAGTTCATCCAGGGTATCGAGGCAAACCTCGTTGCCACGACTGGCTTCAACTACATCCAGGCAATCTGGTCGGTTTCCATCATCGCCCAGGGCGGCGGCGCCATCGGCATGTACCTCATTCACAAGAAGCATTCCAAAGAGCGCAACATCTGCATGTCGTCCTTTATCCCGACGCTGGTCGGTATCTCCGAGCCCGCAATCTTTGCTGCAAACATGCGCTACTCGATCATCCCGTTCATCTGCGCTTGCATCGGTGCAGGCTGCGGCGGTGCCTTCGTGAAGCTCTTTGAGGTGCGCGCCATCGGTCAGGGTCTGACCGGCGTGCTTGGCCTGCTCATCGTTACGCCCGAGACGCTCGTGTGGTATGTGGCTGGCAATCTCATCGCCTTCATCGTGCCGATCGTCTTGATCTTTGCCTACAACAAGGCAAAGGGCGTGCCGACCACCGATGAAGAGGGCGCTGGCGCTGGCTTCGACGTTAGCTTCTAGTTGAGCCGTTCAGCGTAATGTGCGGATAAGTCCATTTGGGGAAGGGCGTTCGGCTCGTGTGAGTCGAGCGTCCTTTCCCATAGACGAGAAAGTCAACGGCGATGTTTAATCAAAAAAATAAGGTGACACGCGCGGACTATGAGCAGTGGCGTGCCGGACAGGATGAGACGGCGGCTCGCATCGCATCCGACCCCGATAGGCTTTTGTTCCATGTGGAGCCTGAGCTTGGCTGGCTCAACGACCCCAATGGTTTGGTTCAGATTGGTGATACGTATCACATCTATCATCAATACGATCCGTTCGATGCTGCGCATGGCGGTCCAGTGCTTTGGAACCATCTGACGACAAAGGATTTTGTGACGTACGAGAATCACGGCCCCGTGCTGTTCCCCGATTCCGATTTGGATTCGAGTGGAGCGTATTCTGGTTCTGCCTTTGTACGTGATGGCAAGATTCACTACTTCTATACCGGCAACGTTAAGCATTTTGACCGTGATGATTACGACTACGTGTTGACGGGCCGTGAGCAAAACCAAATTCATATGGTTGCCGAGAATCCCGACGAATTGGGCGAGAAGCGCATAGCTGTTGGGCCGGTCGATTACCCCGACGATATCGGTACGCACGTGCGCGACCCCAAGATCCTTGAACACGACGGTATCTACTACATGGTTCTCGGCGCTCGTACGAAAGACGATCGCGGGTGCGTGCTTGTCTATACCTCGCGTGATCTAGAGGACTGGGGCTATGCGACGCGCATTGAGCTGGGCGAGAAGTTTGGCTTTATGTGGGAGTGTCCTGATCTGTTTGAGCTCGATGGCGAGCTTATTCTCGTTTGCTGTCCGCAGGGCGTGCCCGCCGATGGCTGGCGTTACCGCAATCCGCATCAGTGCGTGTGGTTCTCCATCGAGGCCGATTGGGGGGCGCCGAGCTTTAAGATCGTCGGCCAGGGCATGCCTCCGATGGTTGATGCCGGTTTTGATTTCTATGCCCCGCAGTCCTTTGAGGACGCTGCGGGTCGGCGTTTGATGATCGGATGGTCGGGTTGCCCCGATGCGACGACAGAAAGCCCGGCGGTGGCGCGCGGGTGGCAGTGCGCGCTGACGGTGCCGAGAGAGCTGAGCATGCGCGGCGGCAAGCTCTGCCAGTGGCCGGCGCACGAGATTGAGAGGATGCGCGGCGATTGCGTTCGTGCTGTAGGCGGTGAGACCGTTGAGGAGCCGGGACGCCTGTTTGATGTCGTGGTTTCCTGCGAGGGAGCCAAGATGATCGAGCTCGAAATCCGCAAGGGTGTCTTTGTGCGCTATGCAGACGGGATGCTTACCCTCGACATGGGTGACGAAGGCTATGGGCGCGACCAGAGGTCGATCGAGCTCAGCGAGCTTCGCGACCTGCGCGTGCTTTCGGACACTACGATGGTCGAGATTTTTGCAAATGGCGGCGAGGCGGCACTTACGAGCCGTACCTATTCGCCGGCGGTTCCGGCGATGGAGCTGCACGCCGAGGGTGCGGCATCGATGAATTTCTACCGCCTCGTGCATTAACCGTGCGTGGAGCACGATTGGATTTGCTGGACGGAATGTGTCGCAGTTGTCGCGGCCAACTACCGCTTACCGCATATAGCGACCGTTTGCGGAATAAGTAACCCTCCTTAATAAACCGTGTGGAATCCTAGATAAGCACGGAGTTTTCCAGGGAGACGCTGTCCTTTGTTGTGTGCAAGGGGCGGCGTCTCTTTGGCGCTTGGACGCCGTTGTGCAACAGTGCGGCGGCGCGTGCCATGTATTGAAAAGCCAATGTCGAGATGGGTCGTGATAATAATGGGCAAGTACGTAATCGTGGTTGAGTCTGGGTCGGATGTGACGCCGGAGCTCTGCGAGCGCTACGGCATCGTGCGCGTGCCCATGCATGTCACGATTGGTGACGAGACCGTCGAGGACGGCTCGATCGATCCGCTCGAGATTTATTCGCGCTGCAATGAGTTTGGCGTGATGCCCAAGACCAGTGGCTGCGCGCCTGCGGATTTTGCTCACGTGTACGACCGCATTCACGCTGAGCAGCCCGACGCGACTATTTTGCATCTTGCATATTCCGAGGCCACGACCTGTTCGCATCAGTCCTCAAAGATTGCGGCCCAGGGGCGCGACTACGTGTTCTCCATGGACACGCGCTTTGTCTCGGTAGGCCAGTCGCTTGTTGTCGTCGAGACCGCCAAATACATCGAGGCTCACCCCGATGCCACCGTCGACGAGATCTTCGCCTTCGCGAACTCCGTCATGGACCGCGTGCTGTTGGGCTTTGTCCCAACCGATCTCGCCTTCCTTAAGGCCGGCGGTCGTTTGTCCAACGTGGCATTCCTCGGTGCCCATCTGCTCAAGATTAAGCCCTGCATTGAGGTGGCGGGTGGTAAGTTCGTGGCGACCAAGAAGTTCCGCGGTTCTATGCTTAAGTGCGTCCGTGCCTTTATTGACCACATGGTTGCGAAGGGCGATATTGATTACTCGCACATTGGTTTGGCGTATTCAGTGGGCC
The DNA here is from genome assembly GCA_022720335.1 of Collinsella sp. Taxonomy (GTDB): domain Bacteria; phylum Actinomycetota; class Coriobacteriia; order Coriobacteriales; family Coriobacteriaceae; genus Collinsella. The sequence continues at coordinate 4,779 of JAIHVJ010000065.1, read as the reverse complement.
TTTCCGAGGAGCTGCGCGACGATATGGAAGTCTATGCGCACGACCTGGGCTTTAAGGACGTTACCTGGACTCAGGTCGGCGGCGTCATCTCGAGCCATTGCGGCCCGACCGCCTTCGGCGCGGTGCTTACGCTTAAGGCGTAAGGCCTGGCGTCTATCGATATCTATTGCCACGGCGGCGGGCGGGTTGCGACAACCTTCCCGCCGCTTTTGTGTGGGGCCAAATAGAACAACCCAATTGACCACTAAACCGTTTCACCATCATGCGTATGGGCTAGAATGGCTCTGGCATTTATGTAACTAAAACCAATGAGAGGCAAGGTAGCGGGAATGGCTGAGATGACGCTCGAGGGTGTGGACGCTCGTCCCGAGGACTCCGCGTTTGCCCTGGGCCGCGTACATTCGATTGAAACGATGGGTACGGTCGACGGACCCGGCATCCGCTTTGTGGTGTTTGTCCAGGGCTGTCCCATGCGCTGCGCGTATTGCCACAATCCCGATACCTGGTCGGTCAACGGCGGCACGATGGTGACCGTCGAACACCTCATGGATGAGTTCCAGAGTAACCATGAGTTTTACCGCAGCGGCGGCATTACCGTTTCGGGCGGCGAGCCGCTCCTGCAGCCCGAGTTTTTGGCCGACCTGTTTCGTGCAATGCACAACAACCCCGATGGCCGTGTACATACCTGCCTAGATAGCTGTGGCTATGCATTTGACCCCAACCACCCCGAGAAGTTCGATGCCGTGCTCAACGAGACCGACATGGTACTGCTCGATATTAAGCATGCCGACCCGGTCGAGCATAAAAAGCTGACCGGTTGCGATCCCGCACGCATTCTGGCGTTTGGTGATGAGCTTGCGCGTCGCAAGATTAAGGTCGTTATCCGCCACGTGGTGGTGCCGGGCATTACCGACACGGTGGAGGAGTGCGAGAACCTCGGTCGCCTCATCGCTCCATGGCACAACGTGGTGGGCCTGGAAATGCTGCCGTATCACACGATGGGTGTCGTCAAGTACGAGCAACTGGGCATTCCCTATAAGCTCGAGGGCGTGCCCCAGATGGATACCGCGCGCATGCCCGAGTTGCGTAATGCCGTTATGACCGGCATGAAAAAGCGCCGCGCGGAGCTCAGGTCGGCCATCGGCTAACAAGCCATTTTTGCCCCTTTATGATATCCGAGCTGGGCACTCATTGGGGACAGACTTAAATGAGTGCCCCTGGGCGCCTAGTTGATTGCTAAAGAGCCCCGTCCTAAAAAGACTACTCTCTGGGTTGCGGTGAGATGCACAACAGAATCGTGCCATTTGGATAAATATGCTTGTGGTTTCTTTAAAGACACCTTAAACGCCGCTGAATATCTTTGGAAAGAATTGCCTGCTCGGTATCATGCTGCTCGTATATAAACGGTGGCAGTCAGGAGACCACGTGCGAAACATCGCATCGCGGGATGAGTATGTGCCGCAGCATGGCAGCAGATATAAGACGAGGGGCACGTCTTCGCGTGGCCTTGCCGGCGCTCGCATCCGCGTGAGGAAGATTGCCGCCATTGGGATGCTAACGTCGGCGGTTATTATCCTCGGAATTACCGTTAAAACCTACGCCTCGGAGCGAACGGTGCGCCCAGATGCGTCAACGGTACAGCTGCAAAACGAGAGGGTTTCAAAGTCCAAAGCGTCGGCAGATCTCAAGACGAGACTTTCGAAGGCGGACTTCAACGATATCCCTTCGGGTGATACCGTCCGGACCTTCTCGTTGGTGGATAACAAGACTCCTGCCTTGGAGGATGAGAGCCTTGCCTCGCTCCAGGATGCCCTGTGTCGGGCGCAGGAGCTGGGTGAAGTGGGCGTAGTGTTCTACGACCTATCGAGCGGTAGAGGCGTGACGTATAACGCCGATGCCGAGGTGTATGGAGCGAGCAGTTACAAGGCGCTGTATGCGCTCTATATTTGCGAGACGTTGGTCGAATCGGGTCAGGTGTCGCTCGATTGGCCTTTAGCCACGTATGGTGGTTACAGTATGGGCTGGCAGGCGGTGCGCGACCTGATCGAGACCGCGGTCGTTAATTCGGATAACGATTCGTTTATTGCGTTACGCGCGGCGTTTGACCATGATGGCTATGAGGATTGGATTGCCAATCTGGGTGTTGATGACGAAACGGCACTGGATCCGATGAGTGATTTTCCGACCTACTGCCCGCGCACTTCTGCGAGGTTATGGCGTGAGATGAGCGAGTATCTGAGCATGGATACCGAGACTTCACAGTGGTTGTCGGGCCTTCTGGCATCAACATCGCGCTCGTTTATTCGCGATGGCATTGCGGACGAGCAGGTTTTGGTGCGCAACAAGGCAGGCTGGATTAGCGAGGATGGTTACTATTCGACATGCGATGCAGGCCTCATCGACATCGATGGCCGTACCTATGTCATGAGCGTCATGACATCGATGCCGTGGAGTGACCGTTCGAGCGAGGTTACGGCCGCGATTGCAAAGGCTCTGTTTGATACGCGAGCTGCACTGGCTTAGCGTGTTCGTTTGGCGAGGTCAAACAAAATGCTGGTACCATACCTTGGTTGAGAATTTCGTATAGGTTTGGGGAATGGTATGGCTACCATCGCGATTATCGGTGCGCTCGAAAAAGAAATCATGCAGATTAAGGAAGAGCTGAGCGACGTTTGCGAGGCACGGGAGGCAGGCTTGACCGTTGTGAGCGGTGAGTTCGACGGCCTGACAGTTGTCGCCACAACGGCGGGCATGGGCACGGTGAATGCCGCTGCCGCAACACAGCACCTCATTAGCAAGTATGCTCCGCAGGCTGTTGTGTTTTCGGGCATTGCGGGCGGTTTGAACCCCAAGCTCCATATCGACGACGTGGTCATTGGCAAACGCCTACGCTATCTGGATACCGATACCGCGCTTATCGCCGAGTCCGCACCGGGGCTCGAGGAGTTTGGCTCGACGCCCGCGCTGGTCGATATTGCCGCCGACGTGCTTGCTGAGCGTGGGTTTGTTGACGCTTCGACAAATGCAGCCGCTTCGAATGAGGGCACCAAGCAGTTCCTGGTCGGCACGATTGCCACGGGTAACCGCTTTGTGACGGGCGCCACCATGCGCAACGACGCTATCGAGGCGACGCATGCCGATTGTGTCGGCATGGAGGGCGCGGCAATTGCCCATGTCGCAACCAAAAATGGTGTCGATTGCCTGGTGTTGCGCGCTATCAGCGATAATTGTGACGAGGCGTACGATGCAATTTGCGAGCGCGAGTTCGATCTGTTCGAGTACGCGCGTGTCGCAAGTGACATCACGCTCGATATCGTCCGCCGCATTGCCGCTGCGCAATAGCGCGTCTATTTGTAAGAACCTACGACCAAGGAGTGTCCATGGCCGATTCCATTAACTATCAGCTTGCCAAGTTCGTTGCCAGCTACGGCAAGGTTTCGCAGATTCCCGAGTCAACCTGTCCCGAGGTGAGCTTCGTCGGCCGCTCCAACGTGGGCAAGTCGTCGATTATGAACAAGCTCTTTGGCCGCAAGAACCTGGTCAAGGTTTCCAGCACGCCGGGCAAGACGAGCAACATCAACTTCTTTGAGGCCGACGACGTGCATTTCGTGGACCTGCCAGGCTACGGTTTCGCCCGCCGTTCCAAGGCCGAGCGCGACCGCTGGGCCGAGCTCATTGGCGACTTCTTCGACTCCGAGCGCAGCTTTAACCTGGTTGTGTCGCTGGTGGACATTCGCCACGACCCCAGCAAGCTCGACCACGACATGATCGACTACCTACAGGGCAACGAGTTCAACTTTATCGTCTGCCTCACCAAGGCCGACAAGCTCAGCCGCACCCAGCAGGCCCGCCAGGCAGCAGCCATCAAAAAGCAGCTCAACGTCCCGGCCGAAAACGTAATCATCACAAGCTCCCAAACCGGCACCGGCATCGATGAGCTTAAGCGCCGCATTGCCGAGGCCTGCCTCTAGTAAGGGCTCTTGGCAAAAGCTTTTGAGCATATCGCCCTAGTGATAGTCAATATTGAACTGTCACTAGGGCGATATCTTGACACCGAGGGAGTCGACATTAGGGATTTGATGGCAGGGAGGGTTGATTTAAATGATCCAAGAGTTAACGGATTGTGGGCCGAGTAGGACATACCCCGTCTACTACCTTGAGGATGCAATGAACAACCTCGGCGACTGCTTTGACTATGCCGTCAATGACTATGGAGCAGAAGGATCGGAAGTTGCTGAACTCTTTTGCCTGAGCGGGGTTGCTCGAGAGTTTGAGCGCGGCAATGCATGGGTAGTGTCGGGAAAATCGGGCGTTGAGCTGTTCGCGCTCATTGCCGAAAGGTCCGGCTATCAATCAAGGCCGATGCCAAATCGAACCTACCGATTCGAAAAGACACCGGAATACTGGACAGGCTGGATGCTGGCATACCTGCAGTGGCGCTTAGGAGAGTCTTTCGAAGATTTGCTGCATGTCGTTCCATTTGATGTGCTGCGCAGTCTGTATTGCCCCTGGCACGAAGCCTCGGAGGAACGCGTGGCTCGTCTCGTCTGCGATATGGCGAAAAAAGCGTCCAGGCAAACCAAACTTGCGTTAGCAAGAAAGAGACTCAAGAAAACCCAACAAGATCTGGCATACGAATCGGGTGTGTCACTCCGCTCAATCCAAATGTACGAGCAGCGTCAGAGAAACATCAATGAAGCCTCGGTAACAAGCGTACGAGCCATAGCAAAAGCCCTCCACTGCAACATCGAGGACCTCCTAGAACCAGTCTTCGAATAC
>JAIHVJ010000064.1 GCA_022720335.1 Collinsella sp. | reverse complement strand
GCCGAGGAGCTGGCCATTCCCTATACCGTGGGCGGCGGCTTTCGCGACCTGGCGGGCATGCGCACCATGGTTGCCGCCGGTGCCGACAAGGTGTCGCTCAACTCGGCGGCTGTGCGCGATCCGTCGCTGATCAGCCAGGCTGCCGCGGCGTTTGGCAGCCAGGCCGTGGTTGTGGCGATCGATGCCAAGCGCGTCGGCTTGCCCGGAGCATCCGGTGCCGACAAGTGGGAGGTCTTTACCGCAGGAGGCCGCAACGCCACGGGTATCGATGCGGTGGCGTGGGCCGAGGAGGCGGCTCGCCGCGGCGCCGGCGAGATCCTGCTGACCAGCATGGATCGCGACGGCACCAAGGCTGGCTTTGACCTGGCGCTCACCCGCGCCGTGGCGCGCGCGGTGCCAATCCCCGTCATCGCGAGCGGTGGCGTGGGCACGCTCGAGCATTTCGCTGAGGGCGTGATCGAGGGCGAGGCCGATGCCGTGCTGGCGGCGAGCGTCTTTCACTTTGGAACCTTCAGCATTCGCGAAGTCAAAGAGTATATGGCCTCTCAAGGTATTCCTGTGAGGTTGGACTTCTAATGCTGCGGGCTTCGCTGCGGCTTGTCCAGGCACCGCATCTTGCCGTTCAAACCGTCGCTCGCGTACCAAAGTACGCGTCGCTCCTCTTTCGCGGCAACCTGCGGCACCTGGGCAAGCCTCGCCGACCTGCGATGTTCACGGTAATTACTTGGGAGGAATGATGACTGAGGTGGTAAATGCTACCGAGCTGAAATACGACGCCCGTGGGTTGATTCCTTGTGTGGTTCAGCAGTATGACACCGGCGAGGTGCTTATGGTTGCTTGGATGAACGAGGAGTCGGTGGGGCTGACGCTCAAGACCGGTACCACGTGGTTTTGGAGCCGCAGTCGCCAGGAGCTCTGGAACAAGGGCGCGACGAGCGGCAATATGCAGGAGGTCAAGGAGCTTTGGGCCGACTGCGATAGCGATACGCTGCTGGTCAAGGTTGACTCGCCGGGTCCGGCCTGCCATACCGGCAACCGTACCTGCTTCTTTAAGAAACTCGCGTAGGGCGGGCGCTCGATTAGACGCTCGGCCAACCAGAAAGGATTGACTCAAGAAGCTTGCCGAGGAGGCGAGCGAGGTGATCATGGCCTGCAAGGATAACGATCACGATCACATCCGCTACGAGGCCGGCGACCTGGTCTACCACCTGCTCGTGACGCTCGAGCGCTACGGCATCACCCTCGACGAGCTGGCCGGCGAACTCAACGCCCGCCGCCACTAGTCGTTTGGGACAGTCTTTGTTGGTGTAACGGGGTCATGGAAGTTGCGGTGAAATAGGGACTGTTTAAGCGCTTCATCAAGCAAAACAATCCCTATTTCACCGCAACTTATGAAGGGATGGCTAGGCGAGGGGCGTGGATTCCCATTCGCCGGTGGCGTGGGGGATGTCGAAGGTTCGATAACCGCAGTCGTAGGCGTGCGCCTGGGCCTCGCGGATGTTCCAGCAGATATCGCAGGCGCGGTGCGCGTCCGAGCCAAAGGTGATCGGCACTTCGGCATGGGCAAAGCAGCGCAAAAGACCGGTTGCGGGGTAGTAGTCGCCCAAGCCCTTGCGCGGTGCGGCCGTCGAGACCTCAACGCGGCGGCCCGTATCGTGCGCGCACTCTGCCATCTGCTGCCAAAACGGTGCGGGGTCAAAATCGGGCGCAAAGCCTTCCTTCGAAAAGCGCATGACCAGGTCGGGGTGAGCCATCACATCAAAGTTGAGCGGGCTCTCGCAGGCGCGGCACCAGTCATCGACATAGCGCTCCCACACGCCGCGTACCCCCAGGTTTTCCCAAACGTGCAGGTTGGTGTCATCGTCGATCCAGCCGCAGCGCGAATCGGGCGTATCGGGACGAGCGACGTCCTCCGTTCCCGCCGTACCCGCGGCACCGGCCATGATATCGCCTGGGTTGCCAATCCAGTGCACACTGCCCAGGCGCACGACGGCGCCCTGGGACCAGCGCTCAACCAAAGGCTCGCAGCCCTCGTACCAATCGCATTCGAAACCGTAGATAAAGGTGAGTTCTGGCGCAATCTGAGCGGCAAGATTGCGAGCGTCCTCAAAAGCCAGACGATGTGCCGGCAGGTCGCCCTCGACGACCTGCACCTCGCAGTTGGCATCCATGCTGGCAGGTAGGGTGAGATGGTCGGTCGAGACCATGGCGCGGCAGCCGGCGGCGACAGCGGCGCGGACGTTGTCCTCAAATGAGGCATGGCCGTCCGAAAAAGAGGTGTGGGTATGGCAATCGACCAGCGGGCACATAGGCATAGCGGCTCCTTTGCATTTGGCGAATCCGCTCCATTGTAATGGCGCAGCCTCGGCGCGTCGTACGCGCGGGGTGCCGAAATCGATTGGAAAGGGTGCGCGGCGCGTGGTGCGGCCTCGCTTGCGCTTTCAAAACATGTACATTAGCCTCCAAAAGCTGCAAAAAATGACATGTTTGGAGGCTGACGTACACGTTTGAGTGGAGCGGGCCGGCGTTGGAGCGCGCCAGCACTTGCGCCCAGCAAAAGTCGCACCTATCCCATGACGCCGCCCCTGCGCCGCCCGCGATGTGCTAGCGTTTGGATGAACAAAACGAGCCCGTGCGGAAAGGAGCCGGACCGTATGCCATGCGATAGCAAATCTCCGCTGTCTCGCGAGACCGATGCGCCCGAGACCATCGTCAAGCTGGAATGCGACATCGACGATGCGTCGCCCGAGGTACTCGCCTACGCCGCCGACCGCCTGCGCGAGGCCGGTGCGCGCGAGGTGCACTGGCTGCCCGTTTATTGCAAGAAAGGCCGCCCCGGCTGGCAGCTGCAGGTAATCTGCACCTACGGGGATATCGAGCGCCTGCAGACGATCATCTTCTTGGAAACCACGACCAACGGCATTCGTCGCCAGGTCATGGAACGCGTTTGCCTGCCACGCCGCTTTGAGCAGGTGACGACGCCATGGGGCGAGGTGTCCGTCAAGGTGGCCACCCTGCCCGACGGCAGCGAGCGTGCAGCGCCCGAGTACGAGGACTGCGCCCGCCTTGCCTGCGAGCACGGTGTGCCGCTCCAGCGCGTGATGCAGGCAGCACAAGCCGCGGCTCTGCAATTTGAGTGACACGGTCGGCGACGCGCCACACCCACCCCATCAACCTCACCGAAAGGACCACCATGAAATACCTCATCGCCTCCGACATCCACGGCTCGGCATACTGGACCGAGCGCCTGGCCACCGCCATCGAGTCCGAGCAGCCCGACCGCATCGTTCTGCTGGGCGACCTGCTCTACCACGGTCCGCGCAACGACCTGCCGCGCGACTATGCTCCCAAGCGCGTGATTCCGCTGCTCAACGCCCTAGCCGACCGCATCATCGCGGTGCGCGGCAACTGCGACGCCGAGGTCGACCAGATGGTGCTCGACTTCCCCGTCATGGCCGACTATGCCACGCTGTTCGACGAGACCGGCCGCGAGCTGTTCCTGACGCACGGCCATGTCTTTGGCGCCGGCATGCACAACAGCGTCGACCACGCGCCCGCGTTGCCCGAGGGCTCAGCGCTCGTCTACGGCCACACGCACATCAAGGTCAACGAGGAAAGCGCCGCGCACCCGGGCCTGTGGCTCTTCAACCCCGGTAGCGTGAGCATTCCCAAGGACGGCACGCACAGCTACGGCATCTACGAGGACGGCGCGTTCCGCCACGTGATCCTGGAGGAGGACTAACCATGGCGCAGCACATGGCTCAGCAAAATGCCGAGGGCTCGCGCGATCTGTCCACGCTAGTCGACGCGTCGGCTGAGCTGCAGCATCTGGTGCAGACCATCTGGCGCCTGCGTCAGCCCGACGGCTGCCCGTGGGACCGCGAACAGACGCACCGCAGCATTGGCAAAAACATGATCGAGGAAGCCTACGAGGCGCTCGATTGCATCGAGGCGGACGACGTGGCACATCTGCGCGAGGAGCTGGGCGATGTGCTCATGCAAGTAGTACTGCATGCGCAGATTGCGGCGGACGCCGGCGAGTTTACGCTGGCCGATGTGGCACGCGATATCGACGCCAAGCTCATCCGCCGTCATCCGCACGTATTTGGCGATGCGGATGCCGATAACTCCGACGAAGTGCTCAAGATCTGGGACGAGGTCAAGCTTGCCGAGAAGGCTGCCAAGGACAAGGCCGTGGCGGCGGGCGAGGCTACGCCCGAGGGCCTGCTCGACGGTGTGCCCACGCATCTGCCGGCGCTGATGCAGGCTCAGAAGGTATCGCGCAAGGCGGCTGCCGTGGGCTTTGAGTGGGAGACGGTCCAGGACGTGTGGGACGAGGTAGCCGAGGAGCGTGCCGAGTTTGAGGCCGAGGAGCCCGGCTCGCCCGAGCGCGAAATGGAGTTTGGCGACCTGCTCTTTGCCTTGGTCAACGTCGCGCGCAAAGAGGGGATCGACGCCGAGAGTGCCCTGCGCGCCAGCACGGCCAAGTTCCGCCGTCGCTGGGCTGCGATGGAGCAGATGGCGTCCGACGCCCACGTGGATCTTGCCGAGCTTTCGACCCACGGCCTCAACGACCTGTGGGATGCCGCAAAGGCGGAGGAGTAAGACTGCGGGAACGACGGGCTGACATGCCTCATCGTTCCCGCTAAATTTTTCGAAAATCAAGTGTATCCCTCGGCTAACTTAGGGCATAATGCAAAAAGTGCGACATGGCTAACTTACGGAGGCGCACCGACGGTGCACGGTCAGCCAGTCGCTTGCATCAACTACGTTTCCAAGTGAGAGGGAGACAACATGAGCGATATTTTGGACGTCTACGGTCGCGAGGTACTCGACAGCCGCGGCAACCCCACCGTCGAGGTCGAGGTCGTGCTCGAGGACGGCAGCTTCGGCCGCGCGATGGTGCCTTCGGGCGCTTCGACCGGTGCCTTTGAGGCTTGCGAGCTGCGCGATGGCGACAAGGGCCGCTATCTGGGCAAGGGCGTCTCTCAGGCCGTCGAGCACGTCAACAACGAGTGCGCCAATGCCGTCGTCGGCCTCGACGCCTTCGACCAGCGTGCCGTCGATGCCGCGCTGATTGCCGCGGACGGTACCCCCAACAAGACCAAGCTCGGTGCCAACGCCATCCTGGGCGTGTCGCTGGCCGTTGCCCGCGCCGCTGCCGAGTCGGCGGGCCTGTCGCTGTACCAGTACCTGGGCGGCGTCAACGCTCACCTGCTGCCCACGCCCATGATGAACATTCTCAACGGCGGCGTGCATGCCGACAACAACGTCGACTTCCAGGAGTTCATGATCATGCCCGTGGGTGCTCCGAGCTTTGCCGAGGGCCTGCGTTGGTGCGCCGAGGTCTACCACACCCTCAAGGGCGTGCTGCACGAGGCCGGCCTGGGCGGCGGCGTGGGCGACGAGGGCGGCTTTGCCCCCAACCTTAAGACCAATGCCGAGCCGTTCGAGTACATCACCAAGGCCGTGGAGAAGGCCGGCTTTAAGCCCGGCATCGACTTCATGTACGCCATGGACCCGGCCTCGACCGAGTTCTACAACGCCGAGACCGGCATGTACGAGCTCAAGGGCGAGGGCGTGGAGTACACGAGTGCCCAGATGGTTGATTACTGGGAGAAGCTCGTCGACACCTATCCCATCATCTCCATCGAGGACGGCATGGCCGAGGAGGACTGGGACGGCTGGGTTGAGCTCACCCGTCGCATTGGCAACAAGGTGCAGCTGGTGGGCGACGACCTGTTCGTCACCAACACCGAGCGCCTCAAGAAGGGCATCGAGCTGGGTGCCGCCAACGCGATCCTGGTCAAGGTCAACCAGATCGGCACGCTCACCGAGTCGCTCGAGGCCATCGAGACCGCCAAGGAGGCCGGCTACGCTTGCATCGTGAGCCACCGTTCCGGCGAGACCGAGGACTCCACGATCGCCGACCTGGTCGTGGGCGTCAACGCCGGCCAGATCAAGTCGGGCGCCCCGTGCCGCAGCGACCGTATCGCCAAGTACAACCAGCTCATCCGCATCGAGGACGAGCTCGAGGGCAGCGCGCGTTACGCCGGCAAGGCCGCGTTCTACAACATTCGCTAGGCACGCGGAGGTCGCGGGGGCGGGGAAGACTCGGATTTGCCTTGCTCCAGCCGGGCGCTGTTGAGCACCATTGGGCGCTGGGCCATATGACTCAGCGCCTTTTTTATGTCGAGCAAAGGCTGGCGAAGGCGGTGCGGGCGCTCGTGCTATAACTAGAATACTTAGCGCAAACAAACCTCAACCGCACAAGGCGCACATGGATCAGATTTACGACAACAGGTACTATTCCGCCGGTTCGCGTGAGCCGTCGCCTCGCCGTGCGCGCACGGTGCAGCTCGGTGGGTCCGCCTACGCCGGCGCCGACCGCTCCATGCAGCGCCCGACAAGTACCTCGCGCCCCAATGCTCAAGTGAATACTTCGACAGATGGACCAGTGCGCCCGGCACGTTCGTCGCATGCTCAGCGCTCGTCGGCTCAAACGCACGATAGGTCGAGCAGGCCTTCGAACCGTTTTTCGGGCTCGGACTTTATGCACTACGCCAACGACAACGCGGTGGTCAAGGCGATCTACGACTTTACCCACGGTCCTCAGCGAGGGCTATTCATCGGCATTGTCGTTGCCCTGGTGCTCGTGAGCCTGTATTTCCCCGTGCGCGACCTGTACGTGGCAAAGCGTTCGAGCGATATCTTGACCAAGCAGGTCGAGATTCGCCAGCAATACAATGATGGGCTGCAAAAAAGCGTCGACAAGCTGCTCTCGGAGGAGGGTATCAAGGATGCGGCATCCGAGGACCTGGGCTTGGTGATGCCCGGCGAGAAGAGGATTGAAGTGCAGGGCCTGGACGGCGATTCGGATGCCTCGTCGAGCCAGAAGTCGTCGAACGCCAAGAAGGCCAGCGAAGTTGCCAAGGAAATCGAAGAAGTCGGTAAGGACGCGCCGTGGTACATCCAAGCGCTCGACATGCTGTTTGGGTTTAACGGCGTCGAGGGCCAGACGGTCGTGTCCAACGGCAAATAGCGCCCGGAGGGGAGCCCGCAATGGCAGATTGCAAACGCTATAAGGTAGCCGCGATCGACCTGGGAACGGTGTCGTCGCGACTGGTGCTGGCGCAGGTCGAGGCCGGGGCGATCGTGGAATCGTCCAAGCATACCGAGATCACCGACTTGGGCGAGGGCGTGGACGCGACGGGGCGCTTTTGCGAGGCGGCCGTTGAGCGCGTGCTCGCTGCGTGCCGCATGTTTGTGGACGAAGCCCGTGCCTTTGGGGCCGCGTGCATCTGCACCACGTGCACGAGCGCCGCACGCGATGCGTCCAATGCTGCCCTGCTGCTGGACGGCCTGCGCGATCTGGGGCTCGAACCGCAGGTGATTCCGGGCGAGGTTGAGGCGCGCCTGACGTTTTTTGGCGTAGCGCACGACTTTGCAGGCGAGCGCATCATCGTCGCCGATTCGGGTGGCGGCTCCACGGAGCTCGCGACGGGCGTCTATGCGCCTGAGCGCGGGGTCTTTGCGCTGGAGGGAACGCGCTCACTGGACATCGGTTGCCGTCGCGTGACGGAGCGGTTTTTCTCGGCGCTGCCGCCCGCACGCGGCGAGCTTGCTGCCGCTGCCTCGTGGGCAGGCGAGCAGTTCGCCGCCTATTTTGAAGGCCTGCCCAGCGACTTTGAGCGCGCCGAGCGTCTGGTCGCGGTGGGTGGCACGGTGACTACGCTGGTGGCTCTGGTCCACGAGCTGGAACCGTACGATTCGAGCTTTGTTCACCTACGCGAGCTGTCGCTGGAGCAGGTCTCGGCCGCTATCGAGCGCATGTCTGTGTTGGACGCGGAAGGCATCGCCGCGCTACCGGGTGTACAGCCCAAACGCGCGGGCGTGATCTTGGCTGGCGCCGTGGTGATCCGCGAACTCATGCGTGCCGGCGGCTACAAGACGCTCACCGTAAGCGAGAACAGCCTACTCGCCGGCATGGCCGCCACCATCAACGAGGTTCTCGACGGCGCGACTCCCACCATCGCCTGGACCCCCACTCTCAGCACCCTCTAAATAAGTTGCGGTGAAATACGGACTACAATCGCCCTTTCGGGCACCAAACAGTCCCTATTCCACCGCAACTCAACAGCCGGCACCTGGGGACAGTCCTCGCGGGGCGTCCCCACGGCGCCTATGCCAGCTTGTCGATTTGCCCAATCTCCCAAAGCGGAATATTGACGAGCATGCCCTCGTCTCTATATGCCGCCAGGGAGCTCCTCACGCAACGCTCGAGCTTGAATTTTTCGCAGGCTATTTTCAGACTCTTCGCTTTAAGGTTCTCTGCCGCCTTGACCTCAAGCGGAAGCACGGTTCCCGTATGGTCGATGGCAAAGTCGGTTTCGGCATTGCCGGAGGTAGAGGACCAATACGCGGGAGTTTTGTCCTGGAACAAAAGCTCCTGCGCGACGTATTGTTCGGTCAGCGAACCTTTGAACTCGGTAAAAACAGCGGATCCGTTAAGAACGATGGCCGGAGAGAGACCGGAGAGCGCTCCGAGGATGCCGGTGTCGATGCAGAACAGTTTGAAGCCCGAGAGGTCTTCGTAGCTCGAGAGCGGCGCCTTTAGAGCGGAAACACGTGGCACCTTATGAACGATTCCGTAGTCCGTGAGCCACTGGAGGCTTTCCTCGAAATCGCGTGCGCGCGCTCCGGGACGAAGGGCGCCATAGACAAACTTCTTGTTCTCCTTTGCAAGCTGGCCGGGAAGGGATTTCCAAACCAACCTCATGCGCTCGACGATGCGGGCGGGTGCATGTTTGCCAAAATCGGATTCGTAAGCCTCGATGATTTGCTGCTGAAGCCTTCGGGCTTCGATGAAGTCGCGTGTCTCGGCGAAAGCGGAGACAACTTCGGGCATACCGCCGACAACAAGGTATTCCTTGAGCAAGTGTTCGAGCTTTTCGGTAACGTTTGCTAGAAGGTTCATGTCTGCGGCAAGGATGGCGTCGGCGAGCGGGTCGCCGTCGACGGCACGAACGAACTCGGCGAACCCCATGGGACGCATGGTGAGCTGGTCGATTTTGCCGACGGGAAATGACTCGTTTTCGCGTCGGAGCGCGAGGCCCATATAGGAACCGGCTGCTACGATGTGGTATTCGGGTGCAAGCTCGTTGAAGTACTTGAGCGAGGTGATCCCGCGCGGGGCCTCTTGGATCTCGTCGAAGATGATGAGCGTGTCTGCTGGCGTTACAGTTTGGCCACGTAGGAGTTCTATCTGGGAGATGATGCGCTTGGGGTCGAGGTCCCCATCGAACAGCGAGCGTGTGCTCGGCTCGAGCATAAAGTCAAAACGAATGACGTTTCGATACTGCTGGCTTGCGAATTCGTTAAGAAGCCAAGTCTTTCCTGTCTGGCGGGCTCCCTTAAGCAAGAGAGGTTTGCGATTCGTCCTTGATTTCCAAGCGATAAGTTCGCTCATAAGCTGTCGCTGCATATTGCCTCCCAACCCTCTCGGTTAGTATAAGGCCATTTGGGTGTTTCCATCGGAAAATGTGCGAGACAACCACGTTTTTCCATCGGAAAATGTGGGAACACCAACCTAAGTTGCGGTGGAATAGTTCCTAAATGGGCTGGTAAACTGCCAAAACAGGAACTATTCCACCGCAACTTAGAGCCCCACCGGCGTGTAAAAGAAACGAGCCCGCATCCCTGGGGGACACGAGCTCGTAAACAATACATGGTAGGGGCGGTGGGACGTCTGCGTATTTGCTGCGCAAATACGCACCGGCTTCGGCCGCCTGTCGGCGCCCTCGCCGGCTCGCTACGGACGCTGCGCGTCCGCTTAACGCTCGCCCCCTCGCGGGTTCGAGTCCCGCCGGCATCTAAAAGAAGCGAGCCCGCATCCCTGGGGAACACGGGCTCGCAAGCAATCACATGGTAGGGGCGGTGGGACTCGAACCCACAATCCTTGCGGCGAGAGATTTTAAGTCTCCTGCGTATGCCAATTCCGCCACGCCCCCGTGAAACTAGAAGTCTAGCACAAGCCGTCCGTTACGCGTTGACGGCCATCGAGTGTTGGCCCGACTTCTCCAGGAACTCCTGGAACTTGGCTTCGTCGCCCTTGTTCTGGTACTGCAGGGCCAGCAGGTACTCCAAGCGGCAGCGCTTGACCTTGTCGTCACCGGCATCCTTGAGCATGCGCTCCAGCTCGGGAATGTCGTTGTGGCGCTTGAGGATCATCGTGTCGTACATCAGCTGACACTCGTGCGCGACTGCCTCGGCCTGACCGCCCTCAAAGCCCTTGATCTCGTGCAGCAGCTCTTTGGACTTTTTACGGTCCTCCTGGCCAACGTAGTAGTTAAAGGCCTTGATCACCAGGTCGACGCGCTGCATCTTGGGGAGGTTGAGCCCCAGCAGCAGGTCGAACATCTCGCTGGCACGCTCGTGGTCCTCGCGCAGCAGATAAGAGTTCAGACGCAGGTAGTCGCGGTTGTAGCGCGGGTACAGCATGCTGGTGAGTTTGCCGTCGAGCAAACGATCGAACTCGTCCCACTGCTTGGCGGCCATAAGCTGCTGCAGGCGCTTGAACGTTGTGCGTTTTTTGACGCTAAACTAAAGTAAACCATGAAGGGAGACATTACCTATGAAGAAGATCGTTTTGGCTTGCGGTGCTGGCGCTGCTACTTCCACGCTCGTTGCCCAGAAGGTCGCCACCATGCTCGACGCCAACGGTTACGCCGACAAGTACGAGATCGTGCAGTGCGCCATCTCCGAGGCCAAGGACGTTTGCGACGAGGGCGCCGATCTGCTGATCGCCACCACCGTTGCCCCCGAGGGCCTTACCTGCCCGTACGTGAGCGGCGTGCCCTTCATGACCGGCATGAACCGCGTCGCTGCCGAGAAGGCCGTTCTTGACGTCATGGCTCAGTAGGCGCTGACTGCATGAGTGAGCAGAACGCCAATCCGGTCGAGCTCTTTGGCATGCGCGTTGCCCATGTGGGCATTAACGCCACCGACCCGGCAGACGCCCTGGAGATCGCGGAGCTGTTCTCGACGATGATGGGTCTGCCCGTTATCGAGACCCCGGTTTCGTACTTTAACGATTCGCTGGTCGAGGTCATGAAGCAGAATGGTCGTGGCACCAAGGGCCACATCGGCTTTGCCGTCAACGACATTGATGCGGCCGAGAAGTGGTTTGCCGAGCGCGGGCTCGAGGTCAACGAAGAGTCGCGCGCGCTGCTGCCCGACGGTAGCACCAAGCTCGTGTACTTTAAGCGCGAGTTCGCCGGTTTCGCCGTGCATCTGTGCCGCGAGTAGCGCACAAGCTGCCATAGCTAGCAAAAAGGGATAGGGCCGTGTGGCCCTATCCCTTTATTTATGCCGAGGGGCTTCCTAGCGCGGCAGGCGAATCGTAAAGCGGCTGCCGACGCCCTCGACTGAGGTCACGCCAATGACGCCGCCATGGCTATCGACGATCCACTTGGCAATGGCAAGCCCCAGACCCGA
>JAIHVJ010000063.1 GCA_022720335.1 Collinsella sp. | reverse complement strand
GTGTTACGGCTATGGCCGCCTGCTGATGTTCCTTTTCTGAGCCAAGACATCCGAAACCTCTTTTTTCATACCCAGACAGAACTGCCCCGCGTCACCGGATCTTTTCCGGCAGACGCGGGGCAGTTCTGTTTTTTCATAAAACACATTATTGTGCGGTCGAAATGAGCATATCCCGGAATGCGGCGGCAGCGGGCGGAAGCTTCTCGTTTTTGCGCCAGATCAGTGTAAGGTCGCGCATGAGCGGCTCTTTGAGGTCCAGCGGGATGCGGACCACATCGGGTCGTTCCAGAAATCGGGTGGTGGGGATGATTGCAATGCCGTCGCCGGAGGCCACCGAGTTCAGGACGCCGTAGTCGTTGTATGCCTCCATTGCGATGTTCGGCTCAAAGCCATAGGGCGAGCACAGGTCATACAGCATCTGGTTCGTTCCGCGGAAGCTGCGGATGTAGACGATAAAGCGCTCGTCGCGCAGGTCTTCGACGGAAACAGAGCTTCGGTGCGCAAAGGGGTGATTTTTGCCAACGATAAGTCCGACCGGCTCTTTATGGATGACACGCCAATCCAGAGAGCAGAGTGCCGGGTCATCCGGACTCAGGTTGCTGCACAGGCCCAGCTCACTGTTCCCCTGCAGGACATCGTTCACGATGATAGAGGTATATTTGTACTCGATGCGGAAGCGGTAGGTGGGGTTCATCTTGCGGAACTGTGCGATCTTCTCCGGCAGGAACTCGGTATAGTTGGAAAAAAGCGCCGAGACAAAGATGATATTCCGCTCCACATCGGCACGATGCTGCACAGCTTTCATGCCATTGTTGATCTCATCCACCGCACGCTTGACGTACTCGTAAAAGACCGCGCCGCTGGGCGTCAGCGTGACATTTCTGCCCTCCTTCTGGAACAGCGTCACGCCCAGCTCGACCTCCAGGTTGTGGATCGCCTTGGACAGAGCCGGCTGGGTAATGAAAAGGGTGCTGGCGGCCTTTGTATAGTGTTGCAGCTCTGCAACGGTCTTGAAATAGACCAAGGATTGAAAATTCATCGAATATCCTCCCATCGTTCTTTCTGTTTTCGCTTGGCGCGCATTTGAGCATCTTCCACAAAATTTTTAACACTTTATGAAAATTACTACCGAAAGTTATGAATCGGGACGAAACAGATGTTGGACGAAACCGGAAAACCTCTCTATAATAAGAACAGAAACACAAACAAGTTCGGCTCTGTACACCGGCCCCTTCCCTGCACGAAGATCGTCGATTATGACTAGTATAGCAGTTGTACCAAAACAAAGCAAGTGGCCCGCACCGAGCGATCACGAAGAAATGCTTGTTTGCAAAAAAACGGATCTACGCACAGAAAAGAAAGGAGACTCATTATGAAAAAAATCTCTCGTCGTGAATTCCTGACCGTCGTAGCAGCAGCGAGTGCAGCAGGTCTTCTGTCGGCCTGCGGCGGCAGCAGCGGCGGCACCACCTCCACCTCCGCAGCTGGCGGCGGCGCAGCTTCCGGCCAGTCCATCAACCTCCGCATCGCCTCCTCTTCTCCCACGGTCGAGTTTGAAGGCGACGGCACCACGGCTCTGGGCATCTCGGCGCTCTATTTCGTCAACCAAATCTCTGCCCGCACCGATGGCCGTATCACCGCACAGATATTCCCCGACGGTCAGATCGCTTCCTCCACCCAGGAGTACATCGGCGGCCTGCAGAACGGCGCATTCGACATCGGCATCCTGAACTGCGGTTCTTGGGGCGACTACACCTCCGCATTCGCCGGCCTGAATATGCCCTACCTCTACCTGAACTACGACGAGGCGTATGCTGTTCTGGACTCCGAGGTCGGCCAGAGCTGGCTGCAGAAGGCGCAGGAGGACACCACCACCATTCCTCTGGCCTTCTTCGACATCGGTTTCCGGGAACTGACCTGCAACAACGAGGTCCACACGCCCGACGACCTGAAGGGCGTTAAGATCCGCGTCATGCCCGACCCCATCCAGACTGCCACTTGGGAAGCTCTGGGCTGCGCCGTGACCCCCGTTGCATACTCCGAGCTGTACACCGCTCTGCAGCAGGGCATGGTGGATGCACAGGAGAACCCCCCGTCCAACATCGTCTCCTCCAAGGTCTACGAGCTGCAGAACTACATGGTCATGACCAACCACAACTTCACCGCCACCATCCCGGCCATCAGCCCCGTCATCTGGAACCAGCTTTCCGCAGACGACCAGCAGCTCATCCGCGACGTCATGGTCGAGGCCCAGAACGAAGGCCGCAAGCACACCGCAGAGCTGGCCGACGGCTTTATCCAGACGGTCGAGGACGACGCCGGTACGAAGGTCATCTACCTGACCGACGATGAGCTGAAGGCGTTCCAGGACAAGGTCAAGGAACCCATCTGGCCCATGGTCGAGAAGCAGATGGGCACCGACGCCTACAATGCCCTGATCTCCTTCGTGGAGGACTACGAGGCAGGCAAGAAATAAGCCGCCCCGGAAAACGAATGTTCCACTGCAATGCTAAGGTTCGTAAGGAGATACATACATGAAAAACGGAAAGTTTGATTTAAAAACATTCCTGAATAACATCGAGCTGTATCTGGCGACGCTTTGCTTCATCGTACTGACAGTAATGCTCACGCTTCAGGTGTTCAGTCGGTTTATTCTGCATCATTCTTGGACATGGATGGAGGAGTTTGCCACCATCATGTTCGTCTGGATGATCTATCTGGCGATCTCTGCGGCTGTTACCTACCGCAAGCACCTGCGCATCGATTTCCTTCTGGACATGATGCCCTTCAAGGTGAAGAAGGTCATGCTCATCATCTCCAACGTGATCTTCGCCCTCTTCAACGTGTATATCAGCGTCATCATGTTCAACGTCATCAAGCTTCTGGGCGCCAGCAAGACCACGATGCTGAAGATCCCCCAGCAGCTGGTGTACATCGTCATTCCCATCAGCCTGCTGCTCACAGTGATCCGCCTGATCCAGGACACCATCAAGCTGGCCAAGGAGAGCGAGGAGAACCTCGGCGCCTCCAAGCCCTCCATGGATCTGGACGCCTGCGAGCGCGAGTGGAACGCAAAGAAAGCAGCGATGAATGAGAAGGGAGGCACCAAATAATGGCAACTGGCATTATGTTCCTTGTGATGTTTGGTCTGATGTTTCTGGGTGTTCCCATTGCCGTCTCCATCTACATCGCAATGCTCGTTCTGATCGGCATGAACCCGGTCACTACCACCAACTTCATCGCCCAGACCCTGTACGGCGGTGTTGCAAGCTTTACCAATCTGGCACTTCCCTTCTTTATGATCTGCGGCACCATCATGGAGACCGGCGGTCTGTCGAAGCGTCTGGTGCGCTTTGCAAACTCTCTGGTCGGCGGCATCACCGGCTCTCTGGGCATGGTCACTGTCATCGCCTGTATGTTCTTCGGTGCAGTTTCCGGCTCTGCCCCCGCAACGGTCGCCGCCATCGGCTCCATCATGATCCCCATGATGGTCTCCAACGGCTATAACAAATACTACGCCACCGGCCTCACCTGCTGTGCAGGCGGTCTGGGCGTCATCGTTCCTCCCAGCTACCCGATGGTCCTGTACGGCGTCACCTGCAACGTGTCGGTCGGCAAGCTGTTCATAGCCGGCCTTGGCCCCGCTTTTGTCGTCGGCGGCTTGCTCATGCTCATCAACTACGTCATGTGCAAGCGCTGGGGCATCAAGGGTGACACCAAGCTGGAGCTGAAGAACATTGCTTCCAGCTTCTGGGACGCCAAGTGGGCGCTCATCATGCCCGTCATCATTCTGGGCGGCATCTACTCCGGCATCTTCACCGCTACCGAAGCTGCCGTCGTGGCGTCTGTCTACGGCATCGTCATCGGCCTGTTCGTTCACAGAGAGCTGAAGCTGGAGAAGCTGTGGGCCATCTTCCGCGACAACGCTGCCTTTATCGCCGGCACCATGTTCGTCATGGCCCCCTCCAAGGCCACCGGTCAGGTCTTCGCCTACCTGAACATCACCAAGATCATTGCCAACTTCATGTTCAGCATCTCCACCAACCCCTACATCGTCCTGTGCATGATCTTCGTCATCATGTTCATCGTCGGTATGTTCGTCCAGACCACCCCCGCCATCGTCATTCTGGCCCCCACCCTGCTGGCTGTCGTCTCTCAGGTCGGCATCGACCCCATCCACTTCGGCATCATCATGACGCTGGCTCTGGCCATCGCATTCGTCACCCCGCCTGTCGCACTGAACCTGTTCGTCGGTTCCTCCATGACAGGACTCAGCATCGACAAGATCGTCAGGGCGTTTATGCCGTTCCTCATCGGCCTCATCGTAGCGTTCTTCATCGTGTCCTTTGTCCCAGCCATCTCTCTCGGTGTTCTGGGTGATTGGTCCCTCACATTCGGTTGATCCGGTCTATGAAAGGAGCTTCGCTCTATGAAAATCACAAAGGTTGACGTCCTGCATCTGAAAACCAATCTGAAAAACGGCCACTGGCGCCCCATCGTCTGCCGCATCTACACCGACGAAGGCATCTACGGCGACGGTGAAGCCGCTCTGGCCTACGGCGAGTCCCAGATCGCAGCGTTCGGCATCGTACAGAACTTTGCCAAGCTCATCATCGGCATGGACCCGCTGCAGCATGAGGTCATCTGGGACAAGCTGTACCGCACCACCTTCTGGGGCCAGAATGGCGGCCCTGTGATCTTCGCCGGAATCTCGGCCATCGACATTGCGCTCTGGGACATCAAGGGCAAGTACTACAACGCCCCCATCTACGAGCTGCTGGGCGGTAAGCGCCGCGAAAAGCTGCGCACCTACGCCAGCCAGCTGCAGTTCAGCTGGGGCCCCGACATCATCCCCCAGCGCACCCCGGACGACTACGCCCGCGAGGCCAAGAAGGCCGTGGCCGAGGGCTACGATGCCATCAAGATCGACTTCTTTACCTTCAAGCCGGACGAGGGCAACTTCAACGACAACGACCGCCTCGGCCTGCTCAGCCCGGAATATCTGCAGATGTACGAGGCCCGCGTAAAGGCGGTCCGCGAGGCCATCGGCCCCAATGTGGATCTCATCATCGAGAACCATTCCTTTACGGATTCCCAGTCCGCCGCCCAGCTGGGCAATCTGGTCAAGAAGTACAACATCTTCTACTTCGAAGAACCTTCCACCCCCACTCCCCAGCTGTCCAAGTTCGTCCACGACGAAACGGGCCTGCCTATCGCAAACGGTGAGCGCATCTATACCCGCTGGCAGTACATCGAGTACTTCAAACAGAACGCCATTCAGGTCATCCAGCCGGACGTCGGCACCTGCGGCGGCATCACCGAGATCAAGAAGATCTGCGATATGGCCCATGTCTTCGATGTCGGCGTTCAGGTCCATGCCTGCGGCAGCCCCCTGTCCACGGCGGCAGCCCTGCATCTGGAATGCGCCATCCCGAACTTCGTCATCCACGAGCATCACACCTACGCCCTCAGCCCGTACAACAAGGAGCTGTGCATCCACGATTACCAGCCGGTGAACGGCAAGTTCTCCGTCCCCGATCTGCCGGGTCTGGGCAACGAGCTGAGCGAGGTGGCCTTCAGGAACTGCGACCGCGTCACGATCCAGTGAGCGGAACAAGCTGCTGCACGCAGCAGCAGAGATCATAAAAAGGAGTAATGCACCATGAAGATTACGAAAGTAGACGTCTGGGTTCTGGATGCCGGCGAACAGCGCGGCGCCCGTTATCCTATTTGCTGCCGTGTCTATACCGATGAAGGTATCTACGGCGACGGCGAAGCGGGTGTCGCTTACGGCACCGGTTATACCGCAGCCTATGGCATGATCATCGACATGGCCCACCATATCATTGGCATGGACCCCATGAACACCGAGCTGATCTGGGAGACCATCCTGAAGGGCACCTTCTGGGGTCAGGGCGGCGGCGTGGTCGTCTTCTCCGGTATGTCCGCTCTGGACATCGCTCTGTGGGACATCAAGGGCAAGGCTCTGGGCGTGCCCATCTACCAGCTGCTGGGCGGCAAGTGCCGTGACGAGCTGCGCTGCTACGCAAGTCAGCTGCAGTTCGGCTGGACCACCAAGATCGGCCCCTGGGGCTCCGACAAGGAGTATGTGGACATCGTCCGCCACGCCGTCAGCGAGGGCTACGACGCGGTGAAGATTGACTTCACCACCTACGATGAGAACGCCAAGAAGATTCCTCACCTGTCCAAGGAAGGCTTCCCCGACCGTTCGCTCTACAAGCGGATCGAGAGCCGCATGGCTGCCATCCGCGAGGAGTTCCCCGATATTGACATCATCGTCGAGAACCACTGCCAGACCGACCTGACCTCTGCCATCCGCATCGGCGAGCTGTGCGACAAGTACGATATGATGGCTTACGAGGAACCTGTCACTATGC
This sequence comes from Collinsella sp., assembly GCA_022720335.1. Taxonomy (GTDB): domain Bacteria; phylum Actinomycetota; class Coriobacteriia; order Coriobacteriales; family Coriobacteriaceae; genus Collinsella. Next base: position 3,409 of record JAIHVJ010000063.1, on the reverse strand, counting down.
TGAACCCCGACATGATGAAGGAGCTGCGCCAGCGCATCCGCACGCCTCTGGCCGCCGGTGAGCGCATCTACTCCCGCTGGGGCTACTACAACTTCCTCAAAAACAACTCCATCCAGCTCATCCAGCCCGACGCCTGCAACTGCGGCGGCATCACCGAGCTGAAGAAGATCGCCGACATGGCACACGTCTTTGACGCCCGCGTGCAGGTCCATGTGGCCGGTGCGGTCATCACCAACGCAGCTTCCATCCAGCTGGAGGCCGCCATCCCCAACTTCGGCATCCACGAGCACCACTTCCGCACCACGCAGGAGTGCATCAACAAGCTGGGCAAGTACGATATGCAGCCCGTCAACGGCAAGTACATCATCCCGGACCGCCCGGGTCTGGGTCAGGAGCTGTCTGACTTTGCCATCGAGACTGCCCTGATGCACACCGAAATCACCGATTTCATCCCCGCTCTCCAATAAATACCTCCCCTACCTCCCCGTTTTTCCATCGTCTTGTGTTTCTCCTTGGGCAACTCATCTGGCAGAAGACCGGCCGTGAAAACGGTCGGTCTTCTGCCTGTCCGGGGAAACTCCGTCAAAGAGAGGAGAGAATATCTTGAGAGAAATCCATATCCCCTATTGCCGCGAGACACTCCCTTTGCATGTGGAAGAGAAGAATCTGTCCGCCGTCCTGACGGCCCGGATGCATGAGTATGACCCCGGCCAGCCGGAAGCCGCCATCGTGCAGGAGGCACTGGAGCATCCCATCGGGACGCCCCGCCTGCGCGAGCTGGCAAAAGGCAAAAAGAAGGTCGTTCTGGTCACATCGGATCACACCCGCGCCGTTCCCAGCAGGCTCACCCTGCCGCTGCTGCTGGCCGAGATACGGGCCGGACAGCCGGACGCCGACATTACCATTCTGATCGCCACCGGCCTGCACCGCCCGACGACCGAAGAGGAGCAGCGCCGGATGTTCGGCGACCAGATCGTCGATCAGGAGCACATCGCGGTGAACAATGCGTTCTGCGAAGCAGATTTTGTCGATCTGGGCACCCTGCCCTCGGGTGCCGGCTTCTATGTGAACCGTCTCGCTGCCGAGTGCGACCTGCTGGTGACGGAGGGCTTCATCGAGCCGCATTTCTTTGCGGGCTTTTCGGGTGGACGCAAGAGCATCCTGCCGGGCATCTGCGCGGAAAAGACGGTCAACGAGAACCACTCTTTTAAAGCCATCTCCAGCCCATGGGCCAAGACAGGCGTCCTCGAGCACAACCCCATCCACGAGGACATGATCGCCGCTGCCCGCCGGGTCAATGTGCAGTTCATCCTGAATGTGGCCTTGGGCGAAAAAAAGAATGTCGTAGCTGCCTTTGCCGGTGACTTGGAGGAGGCTCATGCTGCGGGCGTCGCCTTTATCCGTGAGCAGTCTCAGTGCCCCGTCGTAAAAGGCGACATCGTCGTCACCTCCAACGGCGGCTACCCGCTGGACCAGAACCTCTATCAGTCTCCCAAGGCCGTCGCCACAGCCGAAGCCTGCTGTGCGGAGAGCGGCGTCATCATCATGTGCTGCTCCTGCATCGACGGCATGGGCGGCACCAATTTCGAAAAGCTCATCACCTTGGGCACCCCGGAGGAGATCGAGGCTTATCTCTCGCAGATCCCCCCAGACAAGACTATCCCGGAACAGTGGTGTCCCCAGATCTATGCCCGCATCCTGAAAAAGCACAAGGTAATTTTAGTCACGACCTATCTGGACCACGAGCTGGTCCGCAAAGCCAATATGATACCCGCCTCGACCCCCGATGAAGCGCTGGCCATCGCCTACGAGATGAAGGGGCCGGATGCAAAGGTCGTCGTCATCCCGGACGGCGTCGCCGTGCTGGCGGTATCCTGAAAGGAGCAGATGACAATGGATGGACCCCGAATTGCTCTGAAAGTAAACGACAGAGACAACGTCGCAACGATCTTTGCCAACGGCATCCACAATGGGAGCGAGGTGGAGCTGCGTGATAAGAAAGGCTTTGTCGAGACGCTCACGGTCCACGGCGAGATCCCCTATGGGCACAAGATCGCCGTCCGCGACATCAAGCTGGGCGAGCTGATCTTCAAATACGGCGAAGAGATCGGCATCGCCACCCAGAACATCAGAAAAGGCGATCATGTCCATATCCAGAACCTCGACAGCCTGCGCGGCCGGGGCGACCTGCCAAAACGGGAGGGAAATTATCATGGCGTATGAATTTATGGGATATGTCCGCCCGGATGGACAGGTCGGATGTCGGAACCATGTGGCCGTCATGCCCAGCGTGACCTGTGCCGGAGACGTGGCCTCTGCCATCGTGCGGCAGGTAGCCGGGACAGTGGGCTATTTCCACCACCAAGGCTGCTGCCAGCTTCCGCCTGACCTCGACCGTGTCACCGAAACGCTCATCTCGCTGGGCAAAAGCCCCAATGTGGCAGCGGTCTTGGTGGTGAGCCTCGGCTGCGAGGGCACCGACCACGAGCGGCTGACCGCTGAGATCCGCAAGACGGGGAAACCCGTCCGCATCATCCGCATTCAGGAACTGGGCGGTGTCAGCGCCGCCATCAAGGCCGGTATCGATGCCGCGCAGGAGCTGGTAATGCTCGTCAGCGGCATCCAGCGCCAGCCTGTCAGCATCGACCGCATCACCATGGCCATCAAATGCGGCGCTTCGGACACCACCTCCGGCATGGCCTCCAACTGCGTCGTGGGCTATGTGGCCGACAAGCTGGTGGACCTCGGTGCGACGGTCGTTTTCGGCGAGACGACGGAGTTTCTGGGCGGCGAGCATCTGCTGGCCCGCCGTGCGGTCGATCCGGAAGTAAGCGACAAAATTTATGAGATCGTAAACCGGATGGAAGCGCGTGCCCGAAGTCTCGGCTGCGATATGCGCAAGGGCCAGCCCACCCCGGGCAACATCGAGGGCGGTCTGTCCTCCATCGAGGAAAAAAGCCTTGGTGCCATCGTAAAAAGCGGCACCCGTCCCATTCAGGGCGTCATGGAGTACCCCGAGACCATCGGCCAGCGCAAGGGACTCTGGATCAAGGACACGCCGGGCCGCGAGCCGGAGATCCTGACCGGCATGGCCGCCACCGGTGCACAGTTTATGATGTTCTCTACCGGCCGCGGCGCGCCGCAGGGCTTTCCTACTATGCCCGTCCTGAAGGTGTGCGGCAACCCCAACACCTACGAGCGGATGTCGCACGATATGGACATCAACGCCGGCCGTATCATCACCGGCGAAAAGAGCATCGAGGAGGTAGGCGAGGAGGCCTTTTCCGCCATTCTCGACCTGCTCTCCGGCAAGCAGACCAAAAATGAGACCCTCGGCTATCACAGTTCCATCGATATTTACACTCTTGGCCCGGTCATCTGATCCACAACCGCCCAAGAGATCTCCTCC
>JAIHVJ010000287.1 GCA_022720335.1 Collinsella sp. | reverse complement strand
GGCGCGAGCGGCATGGGACAGTACCATGGCCGCGAGAGCTTCGATACGTTTAGCCACAAGAAGAGTATCGTGAACAAGGCAACCTGGCTGGACGTGCCGTTTCGGTATGCGCCCTACGCAAGCTGGAAGCACAAATTCGTGCGCATGTTTGTGCATTAGAAAAGGGCGCAGGTAATACGAACAAGTGTTCCTATTACCTGCATTTTGCGTTAGACTACTGTTATGGAGCACGGATGGGCCAACTCCCTTTAGAAGGGATTTGGTATGAACGTAAGCGATGTTATTTCGTTATTGGCGTTGTTGATTGCGGCTATCGAACTCGGTCTGTTTATCGGCCGAATGAAATAGCCGCCCCCGCGTAGGCGAAGACGGCCACTTCTCACGATGAAAACGTGTATCGGAGTTGGCAAGACCCGCGGCAACGGGTGCCATCCGTGTTCCTATCTTATCTGCAAGCGTTCTGTCGCGCAAGCGTTGAGGCAAACGATTGAAGGACGCAGACAGGATGTATTTGTGTCCGCACGGGACCGTAGACTTCTCAATAAGGTTACACACCGGTTTATCCGGCCGTTAGAGGAGCTGCTATGTACGAGCCTTCGCGTGTTCTTCTGTCATTTCACATTGCAGGATTTCAGTATGCCGATGGCGCCTTGGTCTTGGGCGATCTTAAAGCGGGCGATAAGCTGACGCTGTGTGACGAGCGCGATAATCCCCATGACCCTGAGGCGGTTGCGATTTATTACGGCAACACCAAGCTTGGCTATGTTCCGGGAAACGAGGTCGGCCCACTGTCCTTGATGATGTATTACGGCCACGAGGACGTATTTGAGGCCCGTGTGCAACAGGTTGCCCCCGAGCGCAGCCCGTGGCATCAGGTGCGCGTTGGGCTCTACGTGGTGGATGCTCGCTAGTCGGCAATGGAGGCTGCCATGTTTGATGACGATGACCTGTTTGATCTGGCAGATGATCCGTTTGAGTGGGATGTGCTACTCGATGACGATGAGCTGGAACAGGACCGTAAGATGCGGCAGGACAAGAAAACTCAGGGTGACGCTTCGAAAAAGCAAGACAAGCGCCGCCGCGGACTGTTCGGCGGGCTCTTTGGATAACCGCCGCATCGCTACGTCTGTATACTTAGCACGAGTTGAGCACGTTGCGAAATGAGGGCATAGACGATGATGTGGTTTACCGCCGACCTGCACCTGGGCGATACGAATATCTTGCACGACATGGACCGGCCGTTTGACTCGGTCGAGGAGATGAACCGCAAGGTCATCGATGCCATCAATGAGTGCGTGGCTGCGGACGACCGCCTCTATATTCTGGGTGACTTTACCTATCGTTTGCCCCTGGCGGAGGCGGTGCGCCTGCGCGAGCGTATCGAATGCCAGAACGTGACGCTCATCCGCGGTAACCATGACGGCGACTGGGAAGATTCCGACGTACCGCAGATTTGGGAAAACGTGCGCGATTACCTGGAGATTGCTCCCGGCTATGCCAAGGGCCATCGTCTGGTTATGAGCCACTACCCCATGCTCAGCTGGAACGGCAAGGCACGTGGCGCCATTATGCTGCATGGGCATATCCACAGCAGGGGTGACCGCGCCAACGCACGCAACCGCGATCGCGAGCGCCCTATCTTTCGCTACGATGTCGGTCTCGATGCCAACGATTACAAGCCCGTAAGCCGCGATCAGATTCTTAGCTTCTTTAGGCTGTAGCCCTCAAACCACCACAAGGGGGTGTTCCTATAGTTTTGTCAACTGGGCAATGCTGTTTTCGAGATTGAATCGCGACATGCTAACGCCAGGCCTTTCGGCCGATGGGCTCCAATCTG
>JAIHVJ010000062.1 GCA_022720335.1 Collinsella sp. | reverse complement strand
CCCCTCTCTCCCCCTGGGACCGGCCCCGCCTGCACCCGGGCTTTTAGCAAGCGGGAGACCATATAGGTTTTCAACGTCCATGCCATTAAGATTTCATGCAAAGAGGAGCGTGAACTATGGAATCGATCGTTAAGTTCTTGGAGAAAGGTCAGCCGTACTTCGACAAGGTCTCTAAGAACATCTACCTTCAGGCCATTAAAGACGGCTTTTTGGCAGCAATGCCCATCATCCTGTCTTCTTCTGTCTTCCTGCTTATTTCGACCCTGCCGGGCGTTGTCGCCACGGTCGGCGGCTTTACGCTGCCCGACTGGTGGAACGTCGACGTCGTGAACTTCTGCAACAAGGTTTACAACTTCACGATGGGCGTCGTGGGCATCATGGTCGCCGGCACCACCGCAAGCGCGCTGACCGGCTCCAAGAACCGCCGCATGCCTGCCGGCAAGGCCATCAACGCCACGAGCACCATGGTCGCCGCCATGTGCGCTATGCTCATCTTGGCCGTTACCCAGACGAGTGCCAAGATCGACGGCGCCGATGTCTCGGTGTTCTTTACCGACAACATGGGCACCAAGGGCCTGCTGAGCTCCTTTGTCGCCGCATTTGCCACGGTCAACATCTATGCCTTCTGCATTAAGCGAGACATCACCATCAAGCTGCCCAAAGAAGTCCCCGGCGCCATCGCCCAGAACTTCCGCGACATCTTCGCCTTCAGCTTCTCCATCCTGTTTGTCGCCGTCATCGACGTTATCTGCCGCACCTGCTTGGCCGTCCCGTTTGCCAACGTCATCTCCACGCTGGTGAGCCCGCTGTTCGCCGCTGCCGATTCCTACGCCGGCCTCGCCCTCATCTGGTTCATGATCCCTCTGTTCTGGTTCATGGGCATCCACGGCCCCTCGGTCGTTAAGCCTGCCCTCAACGCCGCGCTGTTTGGCAACATCACCACCAACCTCGCCACGCTGCAGGCCGGCGGTCACCCCGCCCTCGCCCTGACCGAGAACTTCGGTAACTACATCGGCGAACTCGGCGGCACCGGCGCCACGTTCATTGTCCCGATCATCTTCCTGCTCTTTATGCGCTCCAAGCAGCTCAAGGCCGTCGGCAAAGCCTCTGTCGTACCCGTGATGTTCGCCGTCAACGAGCCGCTGCTGTTCGCCGCGCCCATCATCCTCAACCCGTACTTCCTGATCCCGTTCCTGTTTGCCCCCGTGGCCAACGTCCTCATTGGTAAGTTCTTCATCGACTTTTTGGGCATGAACGGCTTTATCTATGCCATGCCGTGGGCACTCCCCGGACCGATCGGCACCTTCATCGACACCAACTTCCAGCCGATCTCTCTGGTCCTGGTTGTCGTCCTGCTGGTCGTTGACTTCTTGATCTACTACCCGTTCTGCAAGGCCTACGACAACGTCCTGTGCAAGCAGGAGGCCGAGACCCTGGCCGAAGAAGAGGCCGAGGAGACCAAGGCCGTCAAGACCGCTGCCGCCCCCGCCGTTGAGGCTCCTATTGTCGAGACCGCTTCTGCCACTGAGGCCTCCGCAGCTCCGTCCGCCCTTAAGGGCAAGGATCTGAGGGTTCTGGTTCTGTGCGCTGGCGCCGGCACCTCTGCACTGCTCGCCAACGCGCTTAAGGAAGGCGCCGACGAGCTGGGCATCGACATTACCGCCAACGCCGGTGCCTACGGCAGCCACTACGCCATCATGGACCAGTACAACGTCATCGTCCTGGCTCCGCAGGTTCGCACCTATTACAACGAGATGAAGGCCGACACCGACCGCCTGGGCATCACGCTGCTGTCGCCCAAGGGCAAACAGTACATCGACCTCACTAAGGATCCCAAGGGCGCCGTCGCCTGGATCGAGGAAAACCTCGAGGCATAAGACGCTGACACCACCTGCCGCTTGCAGACAATAAATGGCCCGTGCATCGATGTGTGATGCGCGGGCCATTTTGTTTAGACCGCACCCGTCCTCCTGTTCATCTCAATCTGTAACATCTAGCCGAGTTTTTCGGTCCTAGCTGTTACAGATCGAGATGAACGCACAGGCCAAGCCGAAAATCTCAATCTGTAACATGTAGACCACTTTTGACCGCTTAGACGTTACAGATCGAGACAAACGGAATATACCGGACCGAATTGTCTAAATCTGTAACAACTAGCTGAGATTTTCGGCCCTACCTGTTACAGATTTAGACGAACAGGCCGAGCACGTCTACGCCCGCAGGTCTTTCACGCTGGAACGCTCGACCAGCACACCCGAGACGAGCGTACGGCTTCTGGAGCTCGGGGCCTCCAGACCTGCGACGACCTCGTTAAGCGCACGGACGCCCAGCTCGCGGTGGCGAAACTTTACCGACGTCAGAATCGAGTTGGGAATCGTCTTGTAGAGTTCGTCGTCAAAGCCGATCACGGACACGTCGTCGGGCACACTGAGCCCTCTGTCACGTAGAGCCATCATCACGCCGTTTGCCATGCAGTCGTTAGCAGCGAGGACCGCCGTGCAATCGGGCTTATCGGCAAGCACAAGGCCCGCGGCATAGCCACTATCCGCATTCCAATCGCCCTGCAGAGGCTCGGGCGGTTCAATGCCACGCGCCTCGAGTGCCGCACGCCAACCTTTCATACGACACTGGCTCGACAGCGCCTCTTTCTTACCAGAGACGAAGTACACGTTCTTGTGCCCGCGATTTAAGAAGTACTCGCACGCCATGCGCGCGCCGCCCTCTTGATCGTCACTAACGGTAGAGCAGGTAGGATGCTCCATCGGCGTGATAATCACCGTCTTGAGGTCTTTCGGTGCCTCAAAGGTATCAAAGTCATCGACCATCTGACGCAGGTTGAAGATCATGCCATCAACAGGCAGCTGCGACATCCTACGCGCCGCTTCGGCAAGGGTCATCTTCTCCCCCGCCCGCTTTTTGATCATCGTGAGCGCAAAGCCTCGCTCTTCGGCGGCATCGGCGATACCGTCAATCATGTCCACGGCACCGCCCGACAAGTGAAACAGCACGACGCCGATGCACCCGTAACGGCCCAACTTGAGCGAACGCGCGGCAAAGTTGGTTCGAAACCCGAGCGCCTCCATGGCCGAATGAACCTTATCGCGTGTCGACTCTCGCACGCTATCGGGCTCGTTGATCACACGCGAAACCGTCTTGAGAGAAACACCCGCGGCAATCGCCACATCGTTCATCGAGACATTTTTCTTGTCCATCGTTGCCACTGCTTCTCCACTCGGTTCTCAATCACTTGTTTTTTGCGTTCTAGCATACACTACCTGCTTGACTGATAAATCAACCGTTTACCGGACAATGTCGACCACTCACCCGTAAATCCTTGTTGCTCTTCCAAAAATGTCTTACGTTGTCATTAACGAAATGACAACGTTGTCATTTCGCAATGCCTTCCTTAAGCAGGAAGGTTTCCGGGCAGTCCTGACCATCCATCGACGACCAGTTCCATCCACATGCATCGCGCATCAAGTAGCAAAGGAGCTCTATGGACGCCATCGTAAAGATGCTCGAAAAGCATCAACCGTTCTTCGAGAAGATCTCGAGAAACATCTACCTCCAGGCCATCAAAGACGGATTCCTTGGGTGCATGCCCATCGTCCTTACCTCTTCGATCTTTCTGCTGATCGCCACCCTTCCCGGCGTAGTTGGCATCACGCTGCCCCAGCCGCTCATCGACTGGTGCAACAAGCTGTACAACTTCACCATGGGCGTCATGGGCATCATGGTTGCCGGCACCACTGCCAAGAACTTTACGGCTTCCATGAACCGTCGCATGCCCGCCGGCAAGGTGCTCAACGACGGCTCCACCATGGTTGCCGCCCAGTGCAGCATGCTGCTGCTCGCTGTTACGCAGTTCACCACCAAGTTCAACGGCTCCGAGCTTTCGGTCTTCGACTGCACCAGCATGGGCACGCGCGGTCTGTTCTCGGCCTATATCGCCGCGTTCATCACCGTGTGGGTCTACAAATTCTGCGTCTCGCGCGATCTGACCATTAAGCTGCCCAAGGAGGTCCCGGGCGCCATCGCTCAGAACTTCCGCGACATTATCCCCTTCGGTGGCGCCGTCATCATCTGCGGCATCATCGATGTCGTCGTGCGCAACCTCATGGGCGTTCCGTTCTCCGAGCTGCTTATCAAACTGCTCTCCCCGCTCTTCACCGCTGCAGAAACCTATCCTGGCCTTATCCTTATCCAGGCAGCCACCGCGTTCTTCTGGTTCATCGGCGTCCACGGCCCCTCGATCGTCCAGCCGGGCATCGACCCCATCCGTCTTGCCAACCAGGCCGAGAACCTGCAGGTTCTGCTGGCCGGTGGCCACCCCGCCCATTCCCTCACCTTCAACATGTCGCTCGTGGGTGAGTTCGGCGGCACCGGCGCCACGTTCATCGTGCCGCTTCTGCTGATTCTCTTTATGAAGTCCAAGCAGCTCAAAGCCGTCGGTAAGGCCTCGATTGTTCCTGTTGCCTTTGCTGTCAACGAACCGCTGCTCTTTGGCGCGCCGATGATCCTTAACCCCTACATGCTCATCCCCTTTGTTGCCGCCGGCTGCGTCAACGTGAGTGTTGCCAAGTTCTTTATCGATAACGTGGGCATGAACGGCTTCTCCTTCGTGGTGCCTTGGGCCACCCCCGCCCCCATCGGCATCTTCATCACCACGAACTTCCAGCTTATCGCCTTGGTGTTTGTCGCGATCATCATCTTGCTGGACGCCATCATCTACCTGCCGTTCTTGAAGGCATACGATAAGCTGCTCTGCGACCAGGAGGCCGAACGCGCCGCCGAGCTGGGTCTTGAGTCCGATGGTGCTGCCACCATCGCCGCCAACGCCCCTGCGCCCGTTGTCGAGCAGGCTACCGCTTCCGTCGAGCCGACCGCCGCTGCCGCCGACAGCAAGCCTGTCGCCGATCAGCCCGAGCCCGCCGCCGACGCATCCGCTAAGAAGGACGTCGATGGCCTGAAGGTCCTCGTCCTGTGCGCCGGCGCCGGCACCTCTGCCATGCTTGCCAACGCCATCAAGGAAGGTGCTGCGCAGACCGGAGAGAACATCGCTTCCTCCGCAGGCGCCTATGGCCAGCACACTGCCATCATGGATCAGTACGACGTTATCGTGCTTGCCCCGCAGGTCCGTAGCTACTACAACGACATGAAGGCCGACACCGATCGTCTGGGCATTAAGCTGCTCGCTCCCCGCGGTAAGGAATATATCGACCTTACTCGCGACCCCGCTGGCGCCATCAAGTGGCTCCGCGAGAACCTCGACTAGTTTCCTCCCTCTGTTGGTGCCCGGATCCCCAGTTCGGGCACCCTCCCTATTCGAATCCCACAGAAAGGATGACTCATGACCAATCCCATGCAGTTCCCCAACGGCTTTGTGTTTGGCGGCGCCACCGCTGCTTACCAGGTTGAGGGCGAGACCCGTACGCACGGCAAGGGCAAAGTACCCTGGGACGATTTCTTGGCTGCTCAGGGTCGCTTCTCCCCCGACCCCGCAAGCGATTTCTACAACAAGTACCCGGTCGATATCGACCTGTGCCAGCGCTTCGGCATCAACGGTATCCGTGTCTCCATCGCTTGGAGCCGTATCTTCCCCAACGGCACTGGCGAAATTAACCCCGAGGGTGTTGCCTTCTATCACGAGCTCTTTGCCACCTGCAATAATGCCGGCGTTATCCCCTATGTCACGCTCGATCACTTTGATACACCTGAGGCCTTTTACCAGAACGGCGGCGAGGGCTTCCTGACGCGCACGACGATCGACGCCTTTGTCGAGTACGCCAAGTTCTGCTTTGCCGAGTTCACCGAGGTCAAGCACTGGTTTACCTTTAACGAGATTCCCGCGACCGCTGAGGGCAGCTTTATCGTCGGCAACTGGCCGCACGGCGAGAAGTATCGTCTGGACAAGGCCTTCCAGCTCATGCACAACATGATGGTGGCCCACGCCAAGGCCGTCGTCGCCTTCCATGAGGGCGGCTTTGAGGGCGAGATCGGCATCGTCCAGAACCTGGAGCCCAAGTATCCCCTCGACCCCAACAGCGCTGCCGACTGCGAGGCAGCTCGCATGGCCGACGTCATCAACAACCGCTGGGTACTCGACGCCACCTTCCGCGGCCACTATGCAGCCGACACCATGGAGGCTGCGACCAAGCTGGCCCATATCGCCGGCGGCGAGCTCGACGTCCGCGACGAGGACATCGCCGCGCTGACCGCCGCGCTCCCCTACAACGATTGCCTGGGCGTCAACACCTACAAGTGCCAGTTCCTGCGTGCCGCCGAGGGCGAAAACGACATCAACCACAATGGCACCGGCGACAAGGGCTCCTCGCGCTGGTTCCTCAAGGGCGTGGGCGAGTCATGCGTGCGCGAAGGCGTACCCACCACCGATTGGGACTGGATTATCTATCCCGAGGGCCTCTACGACCTGCTGCTCCGCATTAAGAACGATTACCCCAACTACAAGAAGATCTACATCACCGAGAACGGCATGGGCTATAAGGACGACTTCGAGGACGGCTTTATCGACGACGCCCCTCGCATCGACTACATGCGTCAGCATCTCGCATGGATCCTCAAGGCAATCGACGGCGGCGTGAACGTCGACGGTTACTTTGTGTGGTCGCTGCAGGACCAGTTCTCCTGGACCAACGGCTATAACAAGCGCTACGGCCTGTTCTACATCGACTTTGAGACCCAGAAGCGCTATCCCAAGGCGAGCGCGTACTGGTACAAGAACGTCGCGGAAACCGGTCTGCTCATGGCCTAGTTTCAGCCACATACCCCCTGTCGGCCGCATGTGAGTCCCTCCACGGGTTCGCATGCGGCTTTTTTTGGCTCGGACCTGAGCGGATCGTTTGTCTCGATCTGTAACATCTAGCTGGGATTTTCGGTCCTAATTGTTACAGATTGAGACGAACGCGCAGGCCGGTCCGAATAATCTAAATCTGTAACACCTAGCCCACTTTTGACCATCTACCTGTTACAGATCGAGACAAACGCACAGGTCAATCCGCTCAATCTCGATCTGTAACATCTAGCCGAGCTTTTCGGTCCCAGTTGTTACAGATTGAGACAAACGGAATCGGCCAGGCAGAAAATCTAAATCTGTAACATCTAACGAGCATTTGATCGCCTAGTTGTTACAGATCGAGACAATCAGATGGTCAAATCCTCACTTTCCAGGCAGCTACGAAGCGCTCCTCTTTCTTAATTATTATCGGCATCACGAACACACTTCGGTATCTTTTAATGCCAAAATGATACCGAAAGCGTGTTCGAGAATACGGATAATTCCATGCGTTAGCCCAATCAAGCCCCAGGCTTACAAACTCCGTTATTGTTCAGAATGCCAATGCATTCGCGTTTGCGCGTCATTTCGCGTCACTTTGACGCGCATAATGACACGCAAATTTTTTCGTGTCATAATTTTGACGCGTAAAATGACGTGTAAAATTTTTACGTGTTATTTTTCACGTCAAATTGAAGCGAAACGGAGCATCACAATGCAAGAATCCAAAGATCTTGAATTCAAGGAATGCGTCACCAATTCGTTCCTTAAAACCGTCTCCGCTTATGCAAATGGCACGGGAGGACGCGTTCTATTTGGAATTAACGACGACGGAGAAGCCGTTGGCCTCGATGACCCCAAGCAGACCTGCCTGGATATCGAAAACAAGATTAACGATTCGATCATCCCCCAGCCCGATTACTCCCTAAAGATCGACGAGCCCGATGCAACCGTGGAGCTTACGGTCTTTCCCGGCAGATCGAAGCCTTACCTATACCGCTCGAAGGCATACAAGCGCAATGACACCGCGACCATTCCAGTTGATGCCCTAGGCCTTTCGCGTCTTGTACTCGAGGGTCAAAACCTCTCCTTTGAGCAGCTCCCGGCAAACAAACAAGATTTATCTTTCACCGTTTTAGAGAATCGTCTAACAGCAAAACTTTCGCTTCAGTCATTCACAACCGATACTCTCAAAACCCTTGGCCTGCTTGATGAAACCGGAACCTACAACAACGCGGCAGAACTGCTCGCGGACGAGAATGGCTTCCCGGGTATCGACATCGCAGTGTTTGGTGAAACTATCAACCTCATTAAGCAGCGCAAGACTCTTGAACATGCATCCGTTCTAGCGGAAATTGACGGAGCCCTTGAGCTTTTCGAAGCCCAGTACTGCTACGAAGAGATCCAGGGGATGGAGCGGATCCGCAAGGAGCTCATTCCGCTCGAAGCATTCCGCGAGGCCATTACCAATGCAGTCGTTCATAGGACTTGGGATGCGCCCGCACACATCCGCATCTCGATGTTCGACGACCGTGTGGAAGTCGCTTCGCCCGGCGGCTTGCCGGCAAGCATGACCGTCGATGAATATCTGTCCGACATGCTATCCGTTAGACGCAATCGTATTCTTGCCGAAGTCTTTTTGCGCCTGGGTCTTATCGAAGCCTTTGGAACGGGCATCATGCGAATTCGCGATACCTATAAGGACAGCGTCAGAAAGCCCCGGTTTCAAGTTTCGGATAACGCCATTGTGGTAACACTTCCCCTACTCATGGATAACCCGGGGCTCAAAGGCGACGAACTTATCGTATTCGGACTGCTGAGCGGAGTACACCCTCAATCGACAAGCGAGCTTGCGGCCAAAGTCACCTTTAGTCGCTCGAAGCTTCTTCGCATCCTCAAAAAACTCGTTGAGACAGGCCTGGCGACAGTTGAAGGCACCGGCAGAGGGCAGAAGTATCGCCTGCTACGCTAGTTAGCAAATGACCTGCGCGTGCTCCTCGATGGCGGCGCGGTCTTCGGCGGAGATGCTCGGCTCGCACACTACGGCGTCCAGGCTGTCCAGACGGCAGAAGGTGTAGAAGTCGCGCTTGCCAATCTTGCTGGAATCGGCGATCAGATAGCGCGAGTCCGCCTTGCTAAAGGCGAGCTGCTGGATGCGGCCCTCGTCCATATTGGACGTAGATACGTCACCGTCCAGAATGCCGTTGGCGCCGATAAACGCCGCATCGATGCCCAGTGCACGCAGGGTATCCTCGGCTGTTGGTCCCACAAAAGCGGCAGTGCGGCGGCGATACATGCCGCCCACCAGGCACAGCTCGCAATCCTCGCGCGCCTCGAGCAGGCTAAAAACCGAAAGGGAATTAGTCACGATGCGCAGGCGGCACGCCGGCAGCATCGAGGCCATCTGCTCAACCGTGGTGCCCGTACCCAAAAAGATAGTCGAGCCCTCCTCAATAAGCTCCACGGCACGGCGCGCGATCTGCAGCTTTTCCTCGGCGTGCTTGGTGCGCTTTTCGCTATGAGAGTACTCGTGACGCAGCATGGCATGGGGACGGCTCTGCGCGCTGCGAGCGCCGCCGTGAACGCGCTCGATCTCGCCCAGGCTCGCGAGTTCCTCCAGATCGCGGCGGATCGTCATGTCCGAGACGCCCAGGGCGTCCGAGATCTCTTTAACCGAGACCGTTCCCTGCTCCTCGAGCAGCTGGCGAACCTTATCCTGTCGCTCTGCCTTAATCACGATGAGTCCTCGCTGTTCCGCGCATACGCCAATTCAAACAATAATGAACAAATTGTATCAGACTTGCGCGGACCAAAAATGAGCCTTCAACTGCGCCTTCATTACTTTTTTTGAGAAAAATACCCCCTGCTTTAGTGGGGTGTAGTGATAATCTCGCCTGTTCGCGCTACAGTTTGTCCGAAATACCTCGATGTTAGGAACCAAATGATCACTTCCGAGCTTTTCGGCACCGCGCCGTGCGGTACCCCCGTTCATCGTTACACCCTCAACGGGCCCGAGATCTGCGTTCGCATTATGGACTATGGCGCC
>JAIHVJ010000061.1 GCA_022720335.1 Collinsella sp. | reverse complement strand
AGCCGCCCAGCTGCGGCCCCGCCGGCAAAAAGAACTTGTCGGCCTTGATAGCATACGTGCTCATCTATGCTCCCGTACCCGCAGTGCGTTTTAGGGCGGATCAAAAACCACTGCATTGTTAATTCGAGCGATTGTTCGTTGCCTTCTACCGCTTGGCACATTTTGCACCCGCCGCAAAACACGCCAAGCCGTTTATACCCAATAACTCTAGACTGCGCGGTTGTGGTAGACCTTGTACTTAAACTGGTCGGCGCGCGCAACCGAACGCGTATACTCGATAACCTCGTTGTTCATGTCATATGTGGTACGAATCAAATCCAGGACCGGTGCGCCTTCGGCAATCTCGAGCAGACGAGCGTCGGAATGGCGGGCGATACTCGCGTAGAATTCTTCCTCTGCCACGCGAACTTTCTCGTGAAAGTCCTGCTCGATCATGTCGTACAGCGATTTGTTCTCAATCATGGGGCGCTTAAGCGCAAAGAACTTGCGGCTCGGCAAATACGTGCACTCAATCATCAGCGGCACACCATCGGCAATACGCAGGCGCTTTCAGCCTCGACCTCGGTAAACTCAAGAATCGTCGTCTTGGGCACACGGCCGATCGCCCTCATCTGCTCGGTAAAGCTATAGGTTTGCGTGAGGTTTGCCGTTTGCAGAGAGCGGTCGCACACCATGGTTCCACGGCCGCGTTGACGAACCACCAAGCCCAAGCGCTCAAGCTCCTGCAGGGCAAGGCGAACCGTCGTACGCGAGAGCCCATAGCGTTCCGACAGGTCACGCTCAGACGGCAAATAGTCGCCGGGTCGAAGCTCGTGATCGATTTTATCGGTCAGCAAATCGACGAGCTGATCGTACAGAGGTTGTTTGCGCGCTCCCATTGCCATAATGATACCTGCCGGATAAATAACTCGAAATTGGTTGTAACCAGACACCACGTACTATAGCAGTTTTAATGGAATAACAGCAGGTAAACCAGCATATTTCAATATTGTTTGCCGGTTGATAGCCTGCACACTGTAATACCAATTACATCACTGCATCAAGTATTGAGGTAGCAAAAAGGGCCGCCCCCGCGGAGCGGGACGACCCTTTGTGAGACTGATACGTCTTTAAGGCTTAGAGAAGCTTCTTGAGCTCCTCGGCAACAGCCTGGACCTGCGTGCCGATGATGACCTGGGTAGCACCCTTGTCCATCTTCATGACACCCAGAGCGCCGGCCTTCTTGCAGGCAGCCTCGTCGACCAGCTCGGAATCGCCAAGCTCAAAGCGCAGGCGAGTAGCGCAGCAGTCAACGGTCTTGACGTTCTCCTTGCCACCGACGGCAGCGAGAACAGCGGCGGCCAGAGCGGCGAACTTGTCGTCGCCAGCAGCGGCGGAAGCGGAGGTCTCCTCGACATCCTCATCCTCGCGACCAGGGGTCATGAGGTTGAACTTGGTGATGGCGAAGCGGAACACGAGGTAGAAGACCACGAAGGCAGCGATGCCCAACGGGATGATCATCCAGGTGTTGGCAGCAGCCGGGAGGCTAGAGGAGAACAGGAGGTCGGTAGCACCAGCGGAGAAGCAGAAGCCGGCACGGAAACCAACATAGTAGGTGACGATGGTGAAGATGCCGTACAGGGCAGCGTACACGACGTAGAGCGGGAAGCACAGGAACATGAAGCCAAACTCGAAGGGCTCGGTGACGCCGCAGACAAAGGCGCAGATAGCAGCGGAGACAACCAGGCCGATAGCAGCTTTCTTGTTCTTAGCGGTCTGAACCATAGCCAGGGCAGCGCCCGGGATACCGAACATCATGCAGGGGAAGAAGCCGGACATGTACATACCGAGGCTCCACTTGACGTCAGCGGAGGTCTCGCCAGCCCAGAAGTGGGTCAGGTCGCCCAGGCCGATGGTGTCGAACCAGAACACGTTGTTGAGTGCGTGGTGCAGACCAGTCGGGATGAGCAGGCGGTTGAGGAAGGCGTAGATGCCAGCGCCGATACCACCCATGGCGGCGATACCCTCACCAAGAGCAACAAGAGCACCGAAGATGAGCGGCCAAGCAAAGAGCAGGACGACGGAGACGACGATGCAGATGACGGCGGTCATGATGGCGACGCAACGCTTGCCGGAGAAGAAGGCCAGCCAGTCGGGAAGACGGGTGTCCTTGAACTTGTTGTAGCAAGTGCCACCGATGATGGCGGACAGGATGCCGATGAAAGAGTTACCAGCGATCTTGGAGAACGCGATACCCTCGGTCGTGGCAAGCCAAGCGGTCTGAGCATCGGCGTCCATACCACGAATGGTGCCAACAACAGCGGGGTTCAGGAGCTGCTGGATCATCAGGAAGGCGACGAGGCCAGCGAGGCCAGCGGTGCCATCGTGATCGTCGGCAAGGCCGACAGCGGCGCCGACTGCGAACAGCCAGGCCATGTTATCGATAAGAGCGCCGCCTGCCTTGATGAGCAGGAAACCGGCGGTATAGGCAAAACCGGTAGTGTCACCGGCAGCACCCATGACTGCGGGAGCGAGCAGGTAGCCCACGCCCATAAGAATACCTGCGACGGGAAGCGCCGCGACGGGAAGCATCAGCGCTTTGCCGAGCTTCTAGAGGTACTTCATCATATGGTATCTCCTCCAACCTTTCTTTCGTTGTTCACCAACGAGTTCCATGTCCGCGCCTTGTGCATACCGGCTTCTCCGCTTGCCGGCATTGGTGCGCAAACTTAGACAACCCAGTCCCTATTTGGGGTTGCTGGTATGTACGGTAGCACACACTCAATTCAAACGTCCACCACATTTCGTTCAAATTACTATATCGTTGCCAAACGGTTATTTTTGGCCCGTAAACGATAATTTACGCAGGTAGACATAATGCGTTTCTTTCGAAACCAAACTAATTCTTAGCAATTTCCATTCGATTTCGTCTCAAAATTGGTTACTACCAGATGAACAGTGGTACCACATTGTTACTACCAGTTGGCCTGAAATCGTTTGCGCTTTACATGAATAAACACCCCCTATTTTTGTATAGGAGGTGTTACAGATCACGCAAAGATTCGATTGTGTGGCGAGCGAATCAAGCCCTGTAAGCCTTTACGCAAACAGGCCGTAGATGCTGATGTTGGCCTTGGCGTACAGGCCGTTGGCGTACTCGGTCCACTTGGAGCTGGCGCTCGAAGCCTGCGAAGAATACTGCTGATAGGCGGTGTAGTAGGCGGTCATGGCCTGCTTGTAGGTGGCGCTATCGGCGGTAAAGGCGTCGTCGGCGAAGGCCTTGGCGTAGGTGCCGTCCTTGTCCTTCCAAGTGCCCTTCGAGCTATCCCACTCGTCGCCGGCAAGGTTGATGATGTAGTCGGCGTAATCCTTGCTCGCGGTCTCCTCGTTGCCATCGGCAGGCTCGGTCGGAGCAGTCGGCATGCTCGCGGAGGTGTCGCCCACCTTCTTCTTGTAGAGCTTCTGCAGCGTCGCGGACTGGCGGACGATCTGCTTGGCCTGGTCCTTGGACACGCCGTACTGCGTGGCCATGGTCTTGTAGTCAGAGGTGCCGATGGAATCCTCGGCGTACTGCTTCATCTCCTTGGAAGAGACGGTAATGCCCTCGTCCTCGGCAGCATCGAGCAGAATCTTGTTGCGCACGTAGGACAGGATGACGTCGGCAGAGGGAGCGGTGTAGTTGCCATCGCCATCCTTGACGGTATCGAGGCTGTACTGGCTCTCGATGGCCTCGCGCGCGGTGATGTCACTCTTCTTGCCGTTGTAGCTGTAGCTTGCCACGGTCGAATCGAGCTGGTCCTCGGCGAGGGTCGCCGAGCCGACGCCCTTGCCGCCAAAACCACCGTTGCCGATAAAGAAGCCGACCACAGCAGCGATCACGATAGCGGCCACAAAGGCGGCAATCATCGTCTTCTTGTGCTTGGATGCATGGTCGTCCGCGTCGGAGTCGTCGTCCTCGTCCTGTTCCTCGGGCATGAGGTTCTCGTCGGCGGCGTCCGCGGCGATCTTTGCCTCCAGGCGAGCGTCCTCCTCCTCGGCCGTCGTACCGGCAGCAATGTGCTCGGCAGACGTACCGGCGACCAGATCGATCTTCTCCTCCTCGTCACCGTCGGGGCCTTCGCCGCGCTCGATGATCTGGATGCCGTCGATCTCGTCCTTCTCGTCCTTCTTTTGAATCAGACCCATATCAGTTACTCCTTGTTAGGAAACATAGTCCGCAATAGAATACGCCCGACAGAGCGCCGGGCGTATTGATTCTCAGGTTATACGCAAACACTTAAGTACTATTTAGGCGTTTGCAGTCTGCATGCCTTAGGCCAGGTGCGCGATAACGGCATCGGCAAAGGCCTGCGTGCCCACAGCACCCTCAACGGAGCCGGTCTGGGCACGACGAACGTCGCCGGTAACCTGCTCGCCCTCGTCGAGCGTGGCAGAAACGGCGGCGCGAATGCGATTGGCCGCGTCATTCTCGCCCAGGTGATCGAGCATCATAGCCGCAGAGAGGATCTCGGCCGTGGGGTTAGCGATATCCTGGCCAGCGATATCGGGCGCGGAGCCGTGCGTTGCCTCAAAGATGGCACAGTCGGCGCCGATGTTGGAGCCGGGGGCCATCCCCAAGCCGCCCACCAGGCCGGCGCACAAGTCGCTCACGATATCGCCGTACAGGTTGGGCAGCACCAGGACATCGAAGTCGTTGGGGTTCTGGACCAGGCCCATGCAGGTGGCGTCGACAATCTTGTCGTTGAACTCGATATCGGGATAGTTGGCGGCCACCTCGCGCGCCACGCGCAGGAACAGGCCGTCGGTCGCCTTCATGATGTTGGCCTTATGCACGGCCGTCACCTTTTTGCGGCCGCAGCGGCGGGCATACTCAAAGGCATACTCCACAATACGGCGGCTCTTGGCGATGGAGATCGGCTTGATTGAAATGGCGGAATCCGCGGCAAAGGTCTTCTGACCCGAGCGCTCGACAAGCTGCGCGAGCTCCTCAACCTCGGCAGCGCCCTCATCGAACTCAATGCCGGCATAGAGGTCCTCGGTGTTCTCGCGCACGATGACCAGGTCAACATCGCGGAAGCGCGAGCCGTCGCCCGGCTGCGACAGGCAGGGTCGCACGCAGGCGTACAGGTCAAAATGCTTGCGCAGGGCCACGTTAACGCTGCGGAAACCCGTGCCGACCGGCGTGGTGATGGGGCCCTTGATGGCAACCTTGGTCTCGGCGATCGCATCGAGCACGTGCTGGGGCAGCGGTGTACCAAACTCGTCCATGACGCCGGCGCCGGCCTCTTGGACGTTCCAGTTGATCTGGACACCAGTGGCCTCGACCACGCGGCGCATGGCCTGCGTAATCTCGGGACCGATGCCATCACCGGGAATCAGGACTACATCGTGCGCCATAATCTGTTACTCCTCGTCTTCGGCGTCGTCAGATTTTTTAACGCTAGCACGCTTCTTCTTTTTGGAGAGATCCAGGCCAAAACGTTTAACAAGCATTTCGCAAATCTCGCTCGAACGGGCCTTGAGATAGCTGCCCTTACCGTTCTCGGCATCGAACTTAAGGCGCAGCGCGAGCTTCTCGGCAACCTCGGCGTCGATCTCGCCCTGGCAAAACTCGTACAGACAACCGAGCATGTCGCGATACTCAAGGTCGCCGTGGTAGCACTGGATGGCCTCGTCCAGGATGGGCCAAGCCTCGCGCGAACGCTCGACGCTCGTGGCACCCCACACGCACAGCAGGCGGAAGGCGGCATAGCGCAGCGTAGACGAAAGCTCGTCGAACAGCGCGGTCTCGGCGCCCTCAAAGGCGTCGCCCATCTGCTCGGGGCAGGTGGTGGCGAGCGCCGTCAGGGCATCGAGGGCCTCCCAGCGGGTCTGAGCCTCGGGGCGATCGAGCGCCTCGATCAGCGCAGGCACGCAGGGAACGACACGCTGCGGATCGCGCTCGGCCAGCAGGTGCAGCACGCGGGCGGCAAACTGGCGGATGCGGCGCGTGGGGCAGCCGAGCTCCTGGACCAGGCGGTCGACGGCGTTCTCGTTCTCCTCTGCCAGCTGAAGCTGTGCCAGCTCCTCATCGGTGAGCTGTTCTTCCTTGTTTTCTGCCATAGTTACCTCTTCTTACTATTTCTTAGCGTGCTTGCCAGCACCCTTGCTGTCATCGGTGACCGAGATAAGCTGTCGGTCGGCCGCGCCATTGTGACGCGCACGGCGACGCTCCTCGGCGTCGCCCGCGTCGGCGGCGGCGCGGTGAGCCTTGTTGACGTTAAAGACCTCGTCATGCTTGCGCCACGGGCCAACGGACTCGCCAAAGCTCATCTTAAGGCCGGCGATAAAGCCGCCGAGCCAGCCGATCGGCGCAAACTGCACCAGCGGGAACAGCGAGAACACCCAGGTCAGCAGGACGACTGCCGCCGCCCCTGCAAAGTTGGCGATCCAGTAGTCGCGCTTGGTGATGACGCGCTTTTCGCAAGCCCACTGGCCACACAAAAAACCGATGTAGATCGCAAAGAGAAAGAGCACCAGCGCAAGCACCACGAACGTCCAGCTCATGGGCGCTACTCCTCGTGATGATGGCCGCAGCAGCACTCGTGGCCGTCGTCATGGCCGTGGCCGCCGCAGCACTCGTGGTCCTCGCCATGGTGGTGGCCGCAACCGCACTCGTGGTCGTCGCCATGCTCACCGCAACCGCAGCCGTCCTCGTGAGCGCCATGCTCCTCGGGACGATACTGCG
This sequence comes from Collinsella sp., assembly GCA_022720335.1. Lineage (GTDB taxonomy): Bacteria > Actinomycetota > Coriobacteriia > Coriobacteriales > Coriobacteriaceae > Collinsella. Next base: position 3,683 of record JAIHVJ010000061.1, on the reverse strand, counting down.
ACCAGTCCAGACCGGCGGCGATGGCGTCGGCCTCCTCCTTGTAGAGGACCGTGATGGCCTGGGTGCCCAGCTTGGCGCCACCAATGGCGTCGAGCATGTCGTAGAGCGTAAAGGCCACGTCGGCACCGGGCAGGGCGAGCTCACGATCGTCGGCGTAAGCGAGCGCTAGGCGCAGGTCCTTAATGAAGTGCTCGACCATAAAGCCGGGCTTGTAGTCGCCGTCGAGCGCCTTGGGCGCCAGGCTCTCCATGGCGCCGGACTTGCCGGTACCGCCCAGGATCATCTGTCGAGTCTTCTCCAGATCAAGGCCGCTCAGCTCGGCAAATGCCATGGCGTCTGCCATGCCGACCATGCAGGCGCCCAGCGACACCTGGTTGGCGAGCTTGGCAGCCTGGCCCTTGCCGGCGCCATCGAAGCAGCAAATGTTGGCCGCAAAGGTGGAAAGGATATCGCGAACCGGAGCGATATCGTTCTCGGTAGCGCCCACGATAGCCGTGAGCGTGCCGGCGATGGCGCCCGACTCGCCGCCGGTGACGGGGCAGTCAAACGCCATGCGACCAGAAACCTGGGCGGCCTCGGCAATGTCACGGGCGAGCTCGGGCGAGCTCGTGGTGAGGTCGATCAAAACCGCGCCCGGCTTGGTGCACGCGAGCAGGCCGTCGCCCGCCAGGTAGAGCTCCTCGACCTCGGAGGGATAGCCCACCATGGTAAAGACGACATCGGCGTTAGCCACGGCATCGGCCGGCGTATCGGCCCAGACGGCACCACGCTCGATAAGCGTGGCAGCCTTGGACTTGGTGCGGTTGTTGACCGTGACGGGATAGCCGGCGTCCAGGATGTGGCCGGCGATGGGGGCACCCATGATTCCGGTGCCGATGAATGCGACGGAGAGCTTGTTTGCCATGAAACCTTTCCTTTTGGGTTGGGTGTTGTTACCAGGTTAAAATACTCGGTGCCAGCGTTTCGGCCGTGACTTGAGGGCACTTGCAGCCGCAGCGCCTACCTACTCGCCTCGCACGCGGCGCGCGATGCGGTCGGAAAGCGAGGCTTTCTCGGCGCGATTCTTGCCCCAAAACGCGCAGGCCACCATGCCGGGGCCCACGTGCGAGCCAATGGTGGGACCCACGGAGCTGCGAATGATCGTGACGTCGGCGCAGCCCTCCTCCTTGCGGATGGCGGCTTCGAGCCAGTCACCGTCCTTTTCGGCATCGGCCGTCATGATGGCGATGGGCATGGTGCGGTCGGGCACGTAGTTCTCGCGGAACGACTTGAGGATGGACTTGAGCGCCTTCTTGCGGCCGCGGTTGACGCCAATCAGCGACAGCGAGCCGGCAAGGTCGTAGGAGAGCTCGGGCTTGACATCGAGCTTTGCCGTGAGCTGCGCCGCCGCGGGCGGAATGCGGCCGCCGGCAGCCAGCGCGTCGAAGCTCTCGAGCGTAAAGTAGCCGTGGACGTAGGTCTTTGCCTCGTTTGCCCAGTCGACCAGCTGCTTGGCGGTGAGTCCCGCCGAGCGCTGGCGCACGGCCTCGAGCGCCAGGAGCGCGCCGGTCGCGCAGGGCAGAGCGTTGTCGACCACGTAGAGCTCAAAGTTGGGATACTCGGCGCGCACGGCATCTGCCGCCTGGCACGCGGAGTTGTAGCTCGACGACAGCGCCGAGGTAAAGCACAGGTAGACCGTGGGCGTGCCCTCTTTGGCACACTCGGTAAAGAACTCGATATAGCGACCGAGCGACACGGCGGAGGTAGACACGCGAGCGCCGGCGCGCATGCGGTCGTAGAACTCCTTGGGTGTGATGCTCGACCAGATGTCATCCGTGCGCTCCTCGCCATCGATAATGAAGGGGAAACCCAGGATATCGACATCGAGGTTCGCGGCGACCTCGGGGCTAAAGTCGCAGCAAGTATCGACGACGATGCGGCAACGGTCCGAATGACCGGCGGATGCGGCCTTGTCCATCAAAGCGACTCCTTACGTAAAAAGGCGGCCACCCGCATGGGATGGCCGCCAACCGTTAACTCATGCAAGTTAACGTATTTTACTCGTCAAGTGTTTCGATGCGGGGCTTGATGATGCCATATCCACCATTCTTACGGTGATACACCACATTGATGAGGCCAGTCGTCGCGTTCTCGAACACGTAGAAGTCGTGGCCGAGCAGATCGGTCTGCACCAGCGCCTGCTCCTCAGTCATCGGGGTGACATCAATGACCTTCTCACGGACGAGCAGGTCGTCCTCCTCCTCGGGCAGCAGCAGGTCGGCCAGATCCTCGACGCGCTCGACCGGTGCGACATCCGCTGCGCTGGCACCGCCCTGGCGGTTGTCCACGACCTTGGTCTTGAACTTGCGCAGCTGGCGGGTGACCTTATCGGCGGAGAGGTCGATGGCGGCGTACATATCTGCACCGTGCTCGGCAACGCGAATCACCGAACCGCGAGCGCGAACCGTAACCTCGACGATTGCCGGGTTGGGGTTCGAGGGGTTCTTCTCATAGCGAAGCACGACGTCGACCGTCATGGGCTCGATATCGAAAACCTTGAGCGCCTCGCCGATCTTCTCATCCACATGCGCACGCAGAGCATCGGTTACCGTCGTCTTGCGTCCAGAAACCTTGATATCCATACGTGGCTCCAATCTGCCTCGGGGACTTACTGTACTGGCTATGTACCCATTGCCGTGCATTTAATCACGCGGATTCCCAAAGACCCGAATAACGATTGCTTGATACCGCATACCGAAGTCTCGCACTTTTCTGTGGCAAAGTGCGCTATGGGAGGGCGACGGCGACTTTGTATTTGGTCCCGGAAATTGGCTTTGACCTGCTGGTTTTATGGAAACGAAAAAGCCGGGCTCCCCTGTTGGGAAAGCCCGGCAATGCGTGTTGAAACCGTGAAGAGGCATCTCTCCTAGCGCATAGGAGACGCCACCCCTAGCAATAACTAGCTATTGAGCTTGTTAATGTCGTCATCGGTGATAGTACCCTCCTGGCTGGACGATTTATCCTCGGAGGATGCGGTCTCATTGTTGGAATCGGAAGACTCGCTGCCGGAGGACATGGTCTCACTGGACTCAGAGTCGCCCGGTTGCACGTTAGCGCCCGAAACCGTCTTAGTGGTGAGGTCGTAGGGCATCGTGCCATACCAGACGCAGTGGACTGCCTCGAGCGTGCCGTCGGCCGTAATACCGTCGAGGGCATCGCTCACGGCACGGCACAGTTCGTCATTGGACGAGAGGCCCGCAACACCGAGCGTCGAGGGCGCCTCGAGCGCACCGACATAGGAGATCTCGCTCATCAGACGTGCAAGGTAGCCGCCGACCGTGGAGTCGCAGATCACATAGTCGACCTCGCCGGACTCGAGCGCCTCAAAGCACTCGTTGATGTTGGAGTAGGTCTTTTGGTTGGCGGTAATGCTCTGCTTGGCAAGCGCCTCCTGCGAGGCCGAGGACATCTGGACACCCAGGGTGGACGTGTTAAGGGTATCGGTGGAAACGCTTAGCGACCCACCATCGCTGGTTTTACCGAACACGGAAGCGGCATCGTACAGGCAGGTGCCGAGCGAGCTAACGTCCCCGTCTGTGGAGTTGATCTCGCCGATAAAGATATCGGCCTTTTTGTCGCCGAGCGCGGAACCTGCCGAGGACGCATCGACAAAGGCGACCTTAAGGCCCATGCGGCTTGCGAGG
>JAIHVJ010000286.1 GCA_022720335.1 Collinsella sp. | reverse complement strand
GGCTATTGTTGAGCTCGGTCATGGTGCCAAAGGTGGAACGCACGCCCGGCACGCTGGGGCGCTGATGCAATGCGAGCGCCGCCGGCACGTGCAGCACCTCGTCCACCTGAGCGTGCTCGGCCTGCGTCAGGCGACGGCGAGTATAGGTGCTGAGTGCTTCCAAGTAGCGACGCGAGCCCTCGGCATAAAGAACTCCCAGCGCCAGCGAACTCTTGCCCGAACCCGATACGCCGGCAATACCCACCAGCTTTCCCAGCGGAATATCGATATCGATGTCTTTGAGGTTATGGACGCACGCGCCACGCACCTCGATAGCCTGCGGACTCATCTTCTGTTCCGTCATCTTTATCACCCTACTCATGCCATAAAACTCGATCGCGAATGTACGCGCCCAGCATGGGCACGGTAAACCGGACGAGGCCGTATCCGGCAGCTTCGATGACGCGCTCGCGAATCAGGCTTGCGCGATATTTGCTCGCCCAGCTCTGAGTGCGATCGCAGCGCTCAATGATATCCGCCATGCGCGTCGGTTTACCCTCGTCAGCAGCCATGGCCTCGATAAAGAGGCGTTGCGGACTGCGCAGCCCGTAATACAGGGGCGCGTCAACCGCTTCGTAAAACTCGGAGACGGCATCCGCATGGCCATCCTCGACATCGCGCCTTTCGATGACCTGCGAGCCGCGTCGAACAGCAGACCGCCACATGTAATAGCCCACCAGCTGAACCATATATGGATGCCCCATGCTCTTGTGTGCCGCAAGGTCCGCCGTCCCCGCATCAAGGCAAAGACCAGCGTCTTTGACTGTCTGGATATATGAATCGCGCACCTTGGGCAAAGAAATCGCCCCCAGCGTACGCTGCTGGGCACGGCGCAAAAACGTCACGCTCGGCTCTTCGAGCAAGTCATCAACCATACTGGGCAATCCAGCGAACACCAGCGCAAGACCGCGCTGGTCGCTATCGGGCAATCCCGTAGCATCCTGATCTCCGAGCACTTGCTGATAGAGAACGGCAAGAGCCGCCAGTTCCTCGATAGACGCAGATTGCGCCTCGTCAATCGCAAACAGTATGCCCTTGCCTGGACCGAGCTTCTTGAGGCGCTCGGCGACGCGGCCTACCTGCGCCAGTCCCAGTTCAGCTGGGAGGCCTTCGTCAGAAACTACGGCGTCTGGCTCGCATTTCTCGCCGCCGTGCTGCTCGGCATCGTCGTGCACAGCGTGCGCGCCGAATACCTGATCCGCCGCCGCACCACGGAGCTGATGCGGGCCGTGGAGGAGAAGCGGCGCGTCGAGGAGGAAGCCAAACGCTACAACGAAAGGCTCGTCGCGATGGAGCGTGCGGGCCTCGTGGGCGAGCTCTCCTCGATGATCGCGCACGAGCTCAAGCAGCCGCTCGCCGTCATCCGCAACTACGCCCGCGGCCTCTCTCGCACCATGGCCCACGGCGGCTCCACCGACCCCGAGGTCTTCAGGACCGTACTCGCCAAGATCGACTCCCAGAGCACCAAGGCCTCGGACATCATCGACCACGTCAGAAGCTTCGCAAGACAGCCCGCCCAACCCGTGCCGACGTCTCTCTCGGACCTTGCCGAAAAGGCGATCGCACAGTTCTGCGCCACGCGCGGACTCGAGGTCTCCAGGCGCATCGAGCCCGGCGTCACGATCCTCGCCGACGCGCTCGAGATGGAGCTTCTCATCAGCAATCTTCTCAAGAACGCCGCAGACGCCACGGCAGGCACTGATGACGCCGTCATCCGCGCGAGCCTCTCCGCAGAGGACGACACGGCCATGCTCACGATCTCGGACAACGGCCCGAGGCTCACCGACGAGCAGTTCGCCCGCCTCACCAT
>JAIHVJ010000060.1 GCA_022720335.1 Collinsella sp. | reverse complement strand
GACCTGTTCTGCGAGATCGATGACCGCGGAGCCCAATCCAGCGACCGCCGCGACCTCTCGGTCGCTATCGACGCCGTCCGAGACAAGTTCGGCGACACCGCCCTATCCTTCGGCCGCCAATCCCGCTTCAACGATTAGCCCCTTAAGCAAAAAGAAAGGCGGGCAGCTGCGGAAAACCGCAACTGCCCGGCGATATGCGTGAGGGTAGCTAAACCCCGTCTCAAATGAGCTACTAGAGGAGATTGAGGGGGAGCTGGGGGGCGTCTCCCCAGAGTTTCTCGAGGCGGTAGAAGTCGCGGGCTTCGGGAGTGAAGACGTGGACGACAACCGAACCGTAGTCCATGAGCATCCAAGTCTTCTGCTCGCGGCCCTCGATGGAGAACGGATGCTCGCCGCAAGCCTCGGCGACCTTCTCCTCAATCTCGTCGACGATCGAATCAACCTGGCGGTTGTTGGTGCCGGTAGCAAGGACAAAGTAGTCGCACACATCGGAAAGCTCAGTCAGGTCGAGCACCTGAACGTCCTCGCCCTTCTTGTCGTAGGCGGCCTGCGCGGCGGCGCGGGCGACATCCTCGGCGGCGACACCGCTCGCGGACAGCGAGGCGGCGGTGCGGTCGGACGTGGCGGCGAAGCTCTTGTGCTCCACACCTTCAAGAATCTGCTCGTCAGTCATGGTCTCGTCGGCCATGGAATACCTCTTTCTAGACGCACCCGAGCTAGCGTAGCTGGGCGTAATGGTTGTAAATCGTAATAGCCGTGGGATAAAGATAACGCCCGGACTGGATCACATAGACCAAACCCTGCGCAAAACAGGAGAAGAACAACTCATCGAGCGTCGACTCCCCCACCATCTTGCGCAGCGCGTGGGCATAATCGCCGTGGCGGTTGGGCTCGATGGCATCGGCCACAAAGACCACCATATCGAGCGGCGTCATGTCGCAAGCTCCCACGGTGTGACGGTCGACAGCCTGAAAGACCGCCGGCGACAGCCCGGGAAAAAGCTGCGGAAGCTCATAGGCGGCAACTGGGCCATGCAGCAGCGGTGTCGCGGCCGAAGGAGAGCCGGCAACCTTGATGCCATAGTGAAGCGCGCGGGCCACGAGCTCGTCATCGGAAAGCACCTTGTCCCAGTCGTGGATCAAGCCGGCGGCAGCGGCATCAAAGCGGTCAACGCCGTAGACCTCGGCCAGATGAAGTGCGGTCTCGGCAACACCCAGCGAATGCACATAGCGCTTGCGCTTATCCTTCATGCGAACATCGAGCAGCTCTTGAATGCGCTTGAGCAGTGCGCGCTCATCGCCCTCAAACTGATCCTCTACCGACAACGTAGACCCCCATCACTCAAAATCTTCTTGGCCCAAATCGGCATATAGCCTGCGTTTGCGAATGTAGCCGAGCACGGACTCGCTCGTAAGATAGCGCACGCTCATGCCGCGGGCAACTCGCTTACGAATGTTCGTCGAGCTGATCGCCAGCGCCGGAATCTGAATATAGCGCACGTCGAACGGCAGCCCCGACTCTTTGATTCGGGCACGCGCTGTATCGATATCAAAGCCCGGTCGTGTCGCCGCAATAAAGGTAGCAAGCTCAGCGATTCGTTCGGCATCATGCCAGGTCACGATATCGATAATCGCATCGGCGCCCGTAATAAAGTAGAGCTTTACCTGCGGCGGGTAAAAGTCGCGAAGGGCATGAAGCGTATCAGCCGTATAGGTTACGCCCGGGCGGTCGATCTCGAACCGGCTCGCCAAAAAGGCCGGGTTCGCGGCGGTGGCGAGGACCGTCATGGCATAACGATCCTCGGCAGGCGTCACCGGCTTGTCAAGCTTAAAGGCAGGCGTGCCCGCCGGCATAAAGAGCACGGCATCCAAGTCGAGGGACTCACGCGCCTGCTCAGCGGTCACCAGGTGCCCGTAATGGATGGGATCAAAGGTGCCACCCATAATGCCGAGCCTAAACTCCTGCCCGTCCTCTAGAGGAAGCTCGGGCAGACCGATTCCACCGCGCAGCGACATGGCTTACTCGCCCTCCGAGGTCTCGGCATCGTCCTCGGCATCCGCCGCATCGACAACCTCGACGCCCTCATCCGCAGCATCGGCCACGTCAATGGCCTCGACGGCAACGTCCTCGCCAGCATCCTCGAGCTCTTCGTACTCCGAGAAGTCCTCGGCGCCCACAAAGTCAAAAGCGCGCTGGCAAATGCGGACCTCGTCGCCCGCACGGCAACCGGCCTTCTCGAGCGCGTCGTCAACACCCATACGCGCAAACTTATGCTGCAGGTAAATGACGGCTTCCTCGTTTTCCCAGTCGGTCTGGATGACCATGCGCTCGATGGCACGACCGACCACGCGGAAGGCACCGGGCTCTTCCTGGACAATGCGGAAACGCTTCTCGCGCTGCAGGCGGCGACGCTCCCACTCCTCGTCGCGCAGATCGACCGGCTCATCAGAGACCGCCAGCTCGGCGCGAAGCTTAGCCACCTGCTCGCCCACGGCAAGCATCAGCGTGTTGAGGCCGGCGCCCGTAACAGCAGACACGGCAAAGAACATATGGCCATCGTCGAGCGCCGCACGCTTAAGGTCGGCAATCTTGTCGGCCGTGCCCGGCGCATCACACTTGTTGGCAATGACGATCTGCGGACGCTCCGAAAGCTCGGCGCCATACTGCTCGAGCTCGCGGTTGATGATGCGATAGTCCTCGACCGGATCGCGATCCTCAAAACCACCCGTCATATCGACGACGTGCATGATGAGTGCCGTACGCTCAATGTGGCGCAGGAACTGGTGACCCAGGCCCTTGCCCTCGCTCGCGCCCTCGATGAGACCGGGGACGTCAGCAACGACGTAAGAATATTCGCCGGCACGCACCATGCCGAGGTTCGGCACGAGCGTGGTAAACGGGTAGTCAGCAATCTTGGGGCGGGCGGCACTCATGCGCGCAATGAGCGATGACTTACCCACCGAGGGAAAGCCCACAAGCGCGGCATCGGCCATAAGCTTCATCTCGAGCTCGATCCAGTGTTCCTCGGCAGGCTCGCCGAGCTGGGCAAAGGCCGGAGCGCGACGCACCGACGTCACAAAGTGTGTGTTGCCCAGACCGCCGGCACCGCCGGGCGCCACGACGACGCGCTCGCCGTCGTGCACCAGGTCGGCAATCTCGAACATCGGGGTCTGCGTCTCGGGATCGAGCTCGCGCACCACGGTACCCATAGGGACCTTGAGAATCAGGTCCTCGCCGCTCTTACCGTTACGACGGGCACCCTGCCCGTGCGTGCCGCGCTCGGCGCGGAAGTGATGCTTAAAGCGGTAATCGATCAGCGAAGACAGCTGAGCATCGGCCTGGATGACGACATTGCCGCCACGACCGCCGTCGCCGCCATCGGGGCCGCCCTTGGGGACAAATGCCTCGCGCCTAAACGACATGCATCCGGCTCCGCCGTCGCCGCCGCACACGTTAATGCGGCTGATATCGGTGAACTGTGACAACAGAATCGCCTCCTACAAAAAAGAGGGAGACCCTTGAATCCTAAAACTCAAGTGCCTCCCACATATGTGCTCTATGAAGGGTGAATTACGCGTTCGCGAGCGGGCGTACGCTGACCCTGTGCTTGATACCCTTGTGGAACTCAACGGTACCGTCGACCAGCGCGAACAGCGTGTCGTCCTTACCACGGCCAACGTTCTCACCCGGGTGGATGTGCGTGCCGTGCTGACGGACGAGAATCGTGCCCGTGGTTACCGTCTGGCCGGCATAGCGCTTCGTGCCAAGGCGCTGACCGCGGGAGTCACGGCCATTACGGGAGGAACCGAGTCCTTTTTTGTGTGCCATTGTGTATACCTACTCTTTCGTTACGAGTGTAATCTACTCGGCGACGGGAGCCTCGGCAACAGCCTCGGCCTCTGCCTTGACAGCCTTCTTGGCGCGGGACGTAGCCTGGACCTTCACGATCTTCAGCTTGGTGAGCTGCTGACGGTGACCCTTCAGACGACGATAGCGCTTACGCTTGTGGAACTTGAAGACCAGCTGCTTCTCGCCCTTGAACTGCTCAACGATCTGAGCGGTAACCTTGGCCTTGGCCAGCTTGTCGGGATCGGTGACGATCTTCTTACCATCGTTGAGGAAGATAACCGGCAGGGTGACCTTGTCGCCCTCATTGCCCTCGATCTTCTCGACGGTGATGACATCGTCGGTGGCGACCTTGTACTGCTTGCCGCCCGTGTTAACGATTGCGTACATGTTTACTTGCCCTTCATGCATCAGTTAGTGCAACAGCCGAATATAGTAGCAGGCGAAAATACCCCCGTCAACGAGTATGTGGAGCAAATCCACAAGTTCGCACAGGTATGGGGCTGACGAGTCGGCCCTCGTCGTCCTCGCATGCTTGATTCTGACGCTCGACATCGTAGGAGCAGATGGTCACGAGGTCTTGCATACCGGTGGAAACAATAGGTGCATCCACGCCCGGGGTCAAGCCCTGCAACAAAACATCAGCAGCAGAAAGCAAAATTTCCGGACGCATAGAGCCCTCGTTGTCGGCATGGGTGTCGAGCATGAGCACCAAATGGTCCGGGCGCTCCCCCGCCGTGAGCTCATAGCCCACGAGCGTGTGATCCAAATCCAAGCGCTTGCTCTTTTTGCCGCGCGCGTAGTCGATGCCATGATCCGCGCGCAGCGTGTCGATCGCACGACGCACCTCGTCGGCGCTTACGGGCGCCTCGGGATCCAGGTGTAAGTCGATGCGATACGACAGGCGCGTGAGCTGCGCCGTCAATGCCGGCGTGCGCACGTCGATGTACGCCGCCTCGATGGGCGCCAGATCGGCCGGAGACGCCGCAGCCAGGCGCTCAAACGCCTCGTCGAGCGCCACGAACTCGGTCATAAACAGGTCATACCACTCGCAGGTCGACGACGTACCAACCGGTAGCGCCGAAGAGAAGCCCACGCGCATGTGCGGAGAGAAGCCCTGCGTGACGGCATAGGGAAGTCCCGCACGGCGCACGATGCGCTCAATGGTATGGATCACTTCGAGATGGCCCAGGTACTTAAGGCGATCGCGCTTGCCATAGCGAACACGAAGTCTAAAGAGCGTGGGGTTGTCGGTCAGGCGCTCACTCATGCGCGATCACCCATCAATACATTCTTGGCGTGGAGCGTGGGGCAGATCCCGCAGCCGGTGCACGACGTGCGGGTGCAGTCGGGAGTCGTGACGCCCTCGAGCGAGCGACGGTACTCGCGCTCGAGGAAGCCGCGCGTGCAGCCGGGGCTCACGTGCTCCCACGGCAGGCGCCAGTCCAACTCGTAGGGCAGGTGCACGAGCTCATTGAGGTCGATGCCGTTTTTGGCAGCAGCTTCCTTCCAGTTATCGAGCGAGAAATGCTCTACCCAGGCGTCAAAGCGAGAGCCCGAGCGCCAAGCGTCGATGATGACGGGCGTCATGTCACGACCGGCGCGGGACAGCGCAGCCTCGATGAGCGAGGTCTCGGCATCGTGGTAATGAACGCGGACGGCACGGTTGCGAACGCTCGTGATGAGCAGCTTCTGGCGACGCTTGACGTCGTCGTAGTCGAGCTGCGGGCACCACTGGAACGGCGTGGCAGCCTTGGGGATAAAGACCGAAACCGAGATCGACACCGAGATCGAGCCGCGACGAGCCTTGGGCACCACGGAACGACCGAGCTCCAGCACGTGATCGGCCAGATTGGCGATGGCCACGATGTCCTCGTCGCGCTCGCCGGGAAGGCCCATCATAAAGTAGAGCTTCATGCGGTTCCAACCGGCCTCGAAGGCCGCCTTGGCCGCACGGTCCAGGTCCTCCTCGGTCACGTTCTTGTTAATGATGTCGCGCATGCGCTGGCTGCCGGCCTCGGGCGCGAACGTCAGTCCGCCCTTCTTTTCGCCGGCGACCGACTCGGCCATATCCACGCCAAACGAATCCAGGCGCTGCGACGGAATAGACACGCGAATACCCGTATCCTCCAGGCGATGGTTGAGCCTGCCGAGCACATCGCGAATGCAGGAGTGGTCGGTCGTGGAGAGCGAGGTCAGCGACACCTCGTCATAGCCGGTCTTTTCCAGACCCTGAATCACCGACGAGACGATCTGGTCGGCCGAGCGCTCACGCACCGGGCGATACGTCATGCCGGCCTGGCAAAAACGACAGCCGCGGGCGCAGCCGCGCAGGATCTCGATAGACAGGCGGTCGTGGACCAGCTGCGCATAGGGCACGCACGACTGCGACAGCGGATTCGTGGCGCCGAAATCCTCGACGACGCGCTTGTAGACCACGGTCGGCGCATCCTTGCCCTCACGCGGCACGGTGTAGCCATGCGGCGAGCAGGGCTCGTCGTGACAAACCTCATAGAGCGACGGCACGTAGTTGCCGGCAATGGATGCAAGCTGCTCGACAATCTGCGCGCGCGGGACTCCTTCGTCACGCAGACGGCGATGCAACTGGCAGGTCTCGAGCAGCGATTCCTCGCCCTCGCCGATGAGGATAACATCGAAGAAGGCCGCGTACGGCTCGGGGTTGTACACCGAGGGGCCGCCGGCGATGATAATGGGGTCGTCCTCGGTGCGGTCAGCCGCTAACAGCGGAATACCAGCGAGGTCGAGTGCCTCGAGGAAGTTCGTCACCGCCATCTCGTGCGGCACATGCAGGCCGACGATATCAAACGAAGCGACCGGCGCTGCACCCTCGAGCGACAGCAGCGGAATGCCTGCCTCGCGCATGGCGTCACCCATATCGGGCCACGGCACATAGCCGCGCTCGCAGGAGATGCCCTCGGCCTGGTTAAGGATGTTGTAGAGGATGGCGATGCCCTGGTTGGGCAGACCGACCTCGTACACATCCGGGTAGATCAGGCAGCAACGGTAGTCGGCATCGGCCTTGGAAAGCGTGCCCCACTCGTGATCGATATAGCGACTCGGCTTCTCGACCTTGGCGAGCAACGGCTCAATTAAATGAAAACAGTCTTGGTATGCAACGCGCAACGGAAAACCCCTAAGCAGCGAGATCTGATGCGTCCTGATAGGACGCCATAGGACGGGTAGCGCCCGCGACCGCAGTCACCAGATCGCGAACGCGGGAAAACGTGGCAGTGACCACCTCGTTAGCACGGCTGTAGTCGACATCGCGCTCGTAGAGCGAAACGAGCGCACGGCCCATGCCATAGGTGCCCGCGGCAGCAGCGAGCGCCTTGACGGCAAACCCAATATGCGGCGTCTGCTTGACGAGCGCGCGGGTGACCGCGCGGATCACAAGACCGCCGGCAAGCACGCCCGCGACCTCGTAGCCGCGCTCAGGCTTAATGCCGCGTCCAAAGACGGCAGCGAGCTCAAAGAGCATGCCCACCTGCGCCAGCGCCATAACGGGATAATCGGTGCCCGGCAAAAACACCAAAGCCCCGGTCGCCATATTGGTGAGCGCACACGAGGTGATGATACGATTGGCCGCCGCGATGCGCATGAAGGCAAAGTTCGCCGCAAAAGCCGTTTCCTTGTCGGTGCGATCGAGAATCCAGCGGGCAAGCGTCTCGAGCAGATACGTCTTATCGGTTGCCGCCACCACACCGAGCATGGGCGTGGACTCCTCGATAAACGGCACCTCCACAGCAGACTCGGCAAGCACGCACACGGGCGCGCCGGCGATCACGAGCTCCTGCACGGCACTCTCCAAGCGGTCGGAACCACACGAGAGCACCAGCACCACATCGGTATCGGTCTTTGGAGCAATTCGCTCCTCCCCCAGACGCTCGACGCGCACAATGCCCGAGGTCGTCTGCGGCACAAAGGCGTCACGCACCGTCTCGGCCAGAAAGCGCGAGGCGGACGAATCCAGATAGACCGAGACGCGCACCGGCGTATCGGAATCCTTCTTAACGGACGCGCCCATCTTAAAAGCGCGGGTCAGCTTATCTACGGGAATTTTCATAGCAAACCCCTCCAGCGGTTACGCGGCGCCCGAACGATGCCGCCATATGGATTGTACGATACCCACCGTCAGCAGCTGGATCATCATCGAAGACGAACCGAAGCTAATAAACGGTAGCGGAATACCGGTAATCGGCATCATGCCGATGCACATGCCGATGTTCTCGAAGGTCTGGAATGCCCACATGCCGACGATACCTACGCACGACAGACGCAGGAACAGCGACTCACACTTAAAGGCGACGCGAATCGTCGAAAAGATCAGCAGCACGTAGAGGCACAGGAGCAAAAAGGAACCGCAAAAGCCAAAGGTCTCGGACAGGAAGGCGAAGACGAAGTCGGTGTGGAACTCAGGCAGAAAGCCGCCGGCCGACTGCGTCGCATGGCCCAAACCCTTACCAAAGAAGCCGCCCGAGCCAACGGCGATAAGCGACTGCTGCAGGTTGTAGGCATCGTCCGAATCGGCATTATCGGGGTCGATAAAGACCGTCAGACGGTTCATCTGATACTGCTTGATGAGCACATCGTGGCCGAGCAACGAATCAAAGACCGAATCGAGCGCCAGAACGAGGGCCACCAAGCCCACGAGCAGGGCCAGGGTCGACAGCACCCATTCGCGGCGTGCACCGCTCATACAAATGACGATGGCGCCCGAAACCAGCACGACCAGGCCCGATCCCAGGTCGCCCATGGCAACGACGGCCAAAAACGGAATGGACAGCATGCCGCAGAGCTTGACGTAGTCGCGAACGGTATCGATGCGACCGTTATACTGCGAGCCAAGCGTAGCAATAAAGAAGATGGTGATGAGCTTGGCAAGCTCAACCGGCTGGAATGTCAAGCCGATACCGGGAATCTTGATCCAGCCCGTCATGCCCAGACCGCCCGTATAGGACAGACCCGGAATCTTGGGCGAGAGGATCACGATCAGGTCGATGACGAGCAACGCCGTCGAGAAATTGGAAATACCGCGCAGGTCGGAGCGCCAGACCAGCACCGCCAGCACCGCCCCGATGCCGATTCCCAGCAGATGGCGTGAGAACGAGGCATCGGCCTTAAACTGCGAAGCCGACCAGATGATGATGGCACCGTAGGCGACGAGCGCCACAGTAGCCACGAGCACACCGATATGCACCTTTTGGCGAAACGTGCCGCGCGAGGCCGAAAGTTGCTTGTTGACGCGGTCCAGGCTGCTGCGAGAGCCGGTCTTGGTTGAACGGAACAGATCCGCCGGAGAAAAATCCATCGCAACCTCCTATCGAACCGAAGAATCGCCCGAGGCCGAAGAGGTATCGGGCTCGTCATAAATCACGCCGAGCACGTCGCGCACGACATGCATCGCGGTATCTGAGCCGCCGCCGCCCTGCTCCAGGACAGTAGCGATGACATACTTGGGGTCATCGGCCGGCGCATAGGCGCAGAACCACGCGTATTCGTCCTCGCCACTTTTCTCGCCCGTGCCCGACTTGCCGTATACCTGCGGCGTCAGGGTGCCAAAGTGCGCCGCCAGGGACGTCGATGCCGTGTAAATCACGTCGTGCATACCGTTGCGAACAAGAGCCAAATCCGAATCGCTGTTGATCTTGGCCTCCAGGCGCTTCTTCTTGCCCTTGCCGTTGTACTTATAGGCATCGCCGTCGCCATCGCGCGACACGGCAGACAAAAACACGTGAGGCACGTACTGTTTGCCGCCGTTGGCAAGACCCATATAGGCGCACGCCATCTGCAGGGGCGTCACCAGGATATCGCCCTGGCCGATGGCGATGTTGGTCATATCGCCGGCATTCCACTTGCGGTCCTCGGCAGAGGCGTCGGTGAAGTACGACTCTTTCCACTCGGCATCGGGAATACGGCCCGCGCCCTCACTCGGCAGATCGATACCGCAGGTCTTGCCTAGGCCCCAGCGACGAAAGACCTCCTGCA
>JAIHVJ010000285.1 GCA_022720335.1 Collinsella sp. | reverse complement strand
TATACATGGATTTGGGTATTTCCACCAACCCCACGCCAGAGCTCTACACCATTAAGGTAACCGGCGAGATCGATATCTCTAACGCCGATAGCCTGCGCAATGCCATCGACCTGGCGCTCGAGCAGCCCACTGAGTCCGTTGAGCTCGATTTTGCCCAGGTGAGCTACATCGATTCAACGGGCATTGGCGTGCTCGTGGGCGCCGCACACCACGCGGTCGACCACGGCAAGCGCTTTAGCTGCACCAATGTGCAGCCCCCGGTGATGCGCGTGGTTCAGCTGTTGGGTGTCGACCAGGAGATTTCGATCACCGCTGCATAATCTTTGCGCCCAAAAGGGCGTGCCGTTTGGCATATGTTTGTGATGCGCTCGGACGTTTTGGCGTCCGGGCGCTATACTTGACCGAATGAATAGACGAGTTCCGGCCGAATGGCGCGGTGCGGGCTCGACTCACATCGAGCCTTGGAGGTATGTGTGTTTGGTATTGGAGAGGGTGAGCTCGCGATCATCGTGGTCTTCGGCTTTTTGCTGTTTGGCCCGGATAAGCTCCCACAGATGGGCCGCACGATCGGCCGTGCCATCCGTCAGTTCCGCGAGACGCAGGAAAAGATGACGGCCGTTGTTCAGTCTGAGATTATCGATCCGGTAAGTGAGGCCGCTTCGGCACCGGTCAAGCCCAAGAAGACTGCCGTCGATGACGATTCCGATGCGGACAAGGATGCCGCCGAGACGGCAGCGCCCGCCAAGAAGGAGACCTTTGCCGAGCGCCGTGCCCGCCTTGCTGCCGAGAAGGCCGCGAGCGAGGCTGCCGCCGAGGGCGAGGGTGCTGCTGAGGAGGCCGAGGGTGCCGAGCCTGCCGCTGCCGCCGAGCCTGTCGTCGAGCCCGAGCCTGCTGCAGAACCGGAGCCCGAGCCCGAGCCGGTAGAGCCCACGACGGCCGACCTCTACGCCCGTCGTCCCCGCAAGCGCAAGGCCGTCGTCGACCAGCTCGCCCGCGAGCTCGAGGCCGAGGACGACGCCGCTGCCGCCGACGCCTCGAAGGGAGGCGATGAGTAATGCCTATCGGACCTGCGCGCATGCCGCTCTTCGATCACCTGGGAGAGCTCCGTCGCCGCCTGACTATCGTGGTCGTGTCGGTGTTTGCCGCCGCCATCGTGCTGTATTTCGCCACGCCCGTGGTGCTCGACATCTTGGAAGACCCCATCCGCTCCTTTGTGCCGGACGGTAAGTTCTACATCACCACCACGCTCGGCGGCTTTGGCCTGCGCTTCTCGCTGGCCATCAAGATGGCCGTGGTCATGTGCACGCCCATGATCATCTGGCAGATTCTGGCATTTTTCCTGCCGGCACTGCGTCCCAACGAGCGCAAATGGGTCGTGCCCACGGTGCTCGCCTCGACGGTGCTGTTCTTCCTGGGCGCCATCTTCTGCTATTTCATCATCATCCCGGCGGGCTTTGAGTGGCTTATCGGCGAGACCTCGGCCGTCGCCACGGCGCTGCCCGACCTGGAGAACTACGTCAACATGGAGCTGCTCTTTATGATCGGCTTTGGCGTGGCGTTTGAGCTGCCGCTCATCATCTTCTACCTGTCCGTCTTCCACATCGTGTCCTACGCGGCCTTCCGCGGCGCCTGGCGCTACGTGTACGTGGGCCTGCTTGTGGGCTCGGCTGTGATTACGCCCGACGGCTCGCCCGTTACGCTGGGCCTCATGTATGGTGCCCTGCTCTCGCTCTACGAGATTTCGCTCGCCATTGCCCGCGTGGTCATTACCGCGCGCGAGGGCAAGGAGGGCTTGTTTGTGAGCCGTCTGGACCTGTTCTCGGACGATGAGGACGACGAGGAGTAAATCGGT
>JAIHVJ010000284.1 GCA_022720335.1 Collinsella sp. | reverse complement strand
TGGGACAGCGTGGTCTTGGCCTGGCCGAGCGTAGCGTTAAGCTGCGAAAGCGTACCGCGCGCGCTTGCAATCGTGGGCGTGAGGCCAGATACGATACCCGTCAAATCACCCGAGACGGCGGCAAAGGAATCAAGCGCGCTCGAGGCCTTCGGCAGCGCGTTTTGACCCAGGTCCGTCTGGGCCTGGCCAAGGTTGGTCGCACCGGTCTGAATTGCGTTATTGATAGCGTCGCTGGCACCCGAGACAGCCGCGGCGTCATTCGCCATGGCGCTCGACTGCGCAGACAGACCGTCCTTGATGCTCTGAAGCTTTTCATTCTGCTCTCGAAGCAAATCGATGGTCGATACAATGCGCGCGTCAATTTCCTCGGAACCTGTCGACGTGTCATTGGCGAGAATCTCCAAGTGCCCGATAACGGCCTTATTGTGGTCGATCGTCGCTTGAAGAGACTCGAGCGAGTTGTCGATACGGGTGGTCGTAGATGTGACCGCGCCCGTCAGCTTGCCGATGGCAGCGTTCGCAGAGGCCGACGTCTTGGTGAGCGCAAGGCTGCGCCAACGAATCCTGAGTCTGGGTTGCCTTGTCCTTTAAATCGACTCCGGCATCCTTGGCAATACTGGCAACGGTCTCGCCCACCGTGGAGACAAATTCCGAGTTGATCTGCTCCTCGATGGTGTTTGCACCGGTGTCGGTAACCTTGGGCGCAATAGCGCTCTTCTTCTCATTGACGTAGTACGTAAGCTTGGGCTGATGGTAGTTGCCGTCGAGCATCGAAACCAGGTTATCCGAGAAGTTCTTGGGGACTACGATGGCCGCATAGTACTCACCGCTCTCGACGCCCTCTTTGGCATCGGCCGCAGAATCGACGAAGGTCCAGCCCAGCTGATCGTTCTCCTTGAGCTGATCGACGACCTGATCGCCCGCGTTGAGCTCGCCCACCAGGTCGTTTTGGGTGCCCCGATCGTTGTTGGCGATGGCAATCTTGATGCCCTGGGTGTTTCCGTACGGATCCCAGTTGGCCACGATGTTGTACCAGGCATACAGCGAGGGAATAACGCACACGCCAAGGGTAACCACCAAGGCGACGGGGTTCACAAGCAGTCGCTTAATGTCGCGCTTAAATATCGCAAAGGAGACCTTTGCATTGGATAGTTTGCTGCCGAGACTCACGCTTGGACCATCCATCCTGTCGTTAAATCGAATCGTACTATCGACAACCATTGTAGTAGGCGCTTTAGTGCCTCGCGGCACAATGGTGCTGAGTTTTGCGGGTAGCAATATACTACGAAGATGAGTTAGCGTACAGATGTACAGTATCTTAAATTTCAGCAGGTCACAAAACCACAACCCGCACAAATAAATGATCCCTTGGGGACGGAGGGATCATTCAAAAGGAAACGAGAGTGGAAAATCTCTCACTTCAAGCCCGCATTCGAGCCAAAAGTGGGAGATTATCCACTCTCGTTCTAATCTAGTTACGGTGCCGTATCCCCGAACTACATCAAGTTGCAAACAGCCGCCGCGAAGGCTACGGGATCCTCGGGGAGGATGCCCTCGACCAGCAGGGCCTGGTCATAGAGCAGACCGGAGTACTGCTTGATCTTGTCGGCGTCGCCTGCCTTCTGGGCAGCGACAAGCTTGTCAAAGACCGGGTGCTTGGCGTTGAGCTCGAGCACGCGTTGGCTCTTGGGCATGAGATGACGATCCTCGACCTCGGGCTCGGCACCGTCGGCCACGGCCTTTTCGGCAGCCTCGCGAGCTGCGTCGTCCTCGTAGATCTTGGGCATATCGGCGGCAACGTACTCACGCATAGCTTGGAACGTGAACTCATCCACATCCTGCGTCAGCAGCAGCACGTCATAGCCGCGGTCGAGCACGCCCTTTACCACGGGCATCTTGGCCAAGCGCTCACGCGAGTCGCCGGCGGCGTAGTAGATGGCCTTCTGATCCTCGGGCATGCCCTTGGCATACTCGGCCAGGGTAATCATCTTCTGTTCCTTGGCAGACCAGAACAGCAACAGATCGGCGAGCTCATCGGCCTTCATGCCATAGCTCGAGTAGATGCCGTACTTAAGACCGCGGCCAAAGTTCTCAAAGAACTTCTCGTAGGCCTCGCGGTCGTTGTCACGCATATCCTCAAGGTCGGCGGTGATCTTCTTTTCCACACGCTTGGCGATGGCCTTGAGCTGACGGTTCTGCTGCAGCGTCTCACGCGAGATGTTGAGCGACACATCGGCGGAATCCACGACGCCGCGGACAAAGTTGTAGTAGTCGGGCAGCAGGTCGTCGCACTTCTCCATGATCAGGACGTTGGAGCTGTAGAGTGCCAGACCCTTCTCGTAATCCTTGCTGTACAGATCGAACGGCGCGCGGCCCGGCACAAACAGCAGGGCATCGTACTCGAGCGTGCCCTCGGCATGGAAGCTGATGGTGCGCGCAGGATCGTCAAAGTCGTGGAACGTGGACTTGTAGAACTCGTCGTAGTCCTTCTGCTCGACATCGGAGCTGCGCTTCTTCCAGATCGGTGTCATGGAATTGACGGTCTCGAGCTCCTGGTAGTCCTCGTACTCGGGCTTGTAATCGTCGCCGGCGTCCTCGGGCTTGGGTTTCTGGCGGCTCTTGGACACCATCATCTGAATCGGGTAGCGCACATAGTTGCTGTACTGCTGAATCAGGCTCTTGAGACCCCACTCGGTCAGGAAGCGATCGTAGGTCTCGGCCTCGCCGTCGGCATCGAGCTTCTCGTTCTCGCGCAGCGTCAGGATGACATCGGTACCGTGCTCGGCGCGCTCACCGTCCTCGATGGTGTAGCCCTCAAGACCGTCGGATTCCCACACATGGGCGACATCCTCGCCATAGGCGCGGCTGACGACCTTCACATGGCTGGCAACCATAAAGGCAGAGTAGAAGCCCACGCCAAACTGGCCGATGATGTCGACATCGGAGCCCTGCTGCTCGGCGTTCTCGGTCTTAAACTCCTCGGAGCCGGAATGGGCGATGGTGCCCAGATTGCGCTCGAGCCCCTCGGCGGTCATGCCAATGCCGTTATCCGAGATGGTAATGGTGCGGGCGTCTTTATCAAAGGAGACGCGAATGGCCAGGTCGCCCTGGTTGATCTTGACGCTCGGATCCTGCAGGCTCTTAAAGTTGAGCTTGTCGACGGCGTCGCTCGCGTTAGAGATAAGCTCGCGCAGGAAGATTTCCTTATTGGTGTAGATGGAGTTGATCATGAGGTCGAGCAGTTTTTTGCTCTCGGTCTTAAATTGACGCATGTGCAGTCCTTTCGCGCTACCCCCGTCCGCAAAAACGGCCCGGTTGCCCGAGCCGCATCGCAGACCTGCTATGTTCAGACTTAGATTTTATAACCCAATAGCGCGCATATATACATACGGAATCGAAAAACTGTATGTCCGAGCGCTCCAATGCGTCAATTGCCAAGGAGTGTCCCCAGCTGCCGGCAGAGACGATATGAGCAGGACATAAAAACATTGAGAGCCCCTGCTGCATGAAAGACCGCGGATTAGGCCGACAATGGTGAGTGTCTAATCCA
>JAIHVJ010000283.1 GCA_022720335.1 Collinsella sp. | reverse complement strand
CTTCCCGCAGGACGACAAGGGCGTAGAGGATGCCCGCCGCGTGTTTGAGGAGGGCTGCGCCGAGGCCGGCGTGCCGCTGCTCTTTTGGCGCGAGGTGCCCGTCGACCCGCACGACCTGGGCGAGACGGCCCGCGCCTGCATGCCCACAATCTTGCAGGCCTTCCTGGGCCGCCCCGACGACACGCCCGCCGGCGACGCCTTCGAGCGCCGCCTGTATGTGTGCCGCCGCACCATCGAGAAGAAGGCCGACGCCGAGTTCGCCTTGCGCGACAAGATCTTCTACGTCTGCTCCATGAGCTCGCGCACCATCGTGTACAAGGGCATGCTGGTCGCCACGCAGATGCGCCGCTTCTTCATCGATCTCAACGACGCCGCCGTCAAAACGGCCGTGGCGCTCGTCCACTCGCGCTACTCCACCAACACCACGCCCAGCTGGGAGCGTGCGCACCCCAACCGTTTTATCATTCACAACGGCGAGATCAACACCCTCAAGGGTAACGTCAACTGGATCCGCGCTCGCGAACCCAACCTGTACAGCCCCGTGTTGCAACATGATCTTGAGCGCGTGATGCCCATCATCAACCGCGAGGGCTCCGACTCCGCGATTCTGGACAATGTGCTTGAGTTTTTGGTCATGAACGGCCGTCCGCTCACGCGTGCCGCGTCCATGCTGCTGCCCGAGCCGTGGGACCACAACGACAGCCTGAGCGAGGAGCGCCGCGCCTACGACGCCTACCAGTCCATGCTCATGGAGCCCTGGGACGGTCCTGCCGCCATCGCCTTTACCGACGGCCGTACCCTGGGTGCTGCCCTCGACCGCAACGGCCTGCGTCCCGCCCGCTACTATGTGACGCGCGACGGTCGCTTTATGCTGGCAAGCGAGGTGGGCACCATCGAGGTGAGCCCCGAGAACATCCTGACGAGCGGCTGTCTGGGGCCGGGCCAGATGCTCGAGGTCGATTTTGCCCGCGGTCGCGTGATCTACAACGATGAGCTGCGCGCCCGTTACGCTAAGGAAAAGCCCTACCGCGACTGGATCGCCGAGGAGACGCTGACCGTCGACGCGCTCGACAAGCCCGTCGCGCCCACGCCCGCCGAGGATACCGAGGTGCCCGCCGCCGTGTGCATGGCCAAGCTCGGGTATCACTGGGATGATGTTGACGAGGTCGTGCGCCCCATGGCCCAGCAGGGCAAGGCCCCGCTCGCCTCGATGGGCATCGACGCGCCGCTGGCCTGCCTGTCCAAGAAGACGCGCTCGTTCTTTGACTACTTCTATCAGCTGTTCGCTCAGGTCACGAACCCGCCGATCGACGCCCTACGCGAGCATATGGTCACCTCGACCACGCTCTACCTGGGCAACCACGGCAACCTGCTCGAGGACTCCCGCACGGCCTGCCAGCTGGTGCGTCTGGAGCGTCCGCTGCTCAACGAGGAGGAGTTCGAGCGTATCTGCGCCATCGACCGCGTGGGCTTTAAGACCCGTCGCTTCCGTGCCGTCTACCGCCGCGATGCCGGCGAGGGCGCGCTGCAGGCTGCACTCAAACAGCTCGCAGAGGGCGTTGAGGCTGCGGTCCGCGACGGCGTGAACATCGTGGTGTTGAGCGATCGCGCCGAAGCGGGCGAGGTGCCCGTGCCGTCGCTGCTTGCCGTGGGCTGCGTGCACAACCATCTGATCCGCGCTGGCGTGCGCACCTTTGCCGATATCGTGGTGGAGTGCGGCGACGCCGTGTCCCCGCACGACTTTGCGGCACTGGTGGGCTACTCCGCGAGCGGCATCTATCCGTACAACGCACATGCGTGCATCCGCGATCTGGCGGCACGCGGCGACCTGGACGTGACGGCCGAGCAGGGCATCGCCAACTACAA
>JAIHVJ010000282.1 GCA_022720335.1 Collinsella sp. | reverse complement strand
GTCCGCCGTTCGTTAGAACGGCGGACCTTAATAGTCGCGGTAGCGGTAGTACGCCGCGCAGCTGCCTTCGGAGCTCACCATGCAGGGGCCGACAGGGTGCTCAGGCGTGCAGGTGCGGCCAAAGAGCGGGCAGTCGCTCGGCGCAATGGCTCCGCGCAGCACGTCGCCGCAGCGGCATCCGCGTGGCTCGACCGTCGGCTCGATGGGCACGTCAAAGCGGGTGCGGGCATCAAAGCGCGAGAGCTCGGGGCGGATGGAAAGGCCCGAGTTGGCAATCGGCCCCAGCCCGCGCCACGTGGTGTCGCATGGCTCAAACACCTGCTCGACCAGCTGGCGCGCCACGGGGTTACCGTCTGCGTTGACGCCACGGCGGTAGGCGTTGTCGATCGCCGGCTTGTTCTCGACAACCATCTGGACCAGCATACAGATGCCCTGCAAGATGTCGACCGGTTCAAATCCCGTTACCACGCCTGGGGTCTTAAACTCGTCGACCAAAAAGCCAAAGGGCGTCAAGCCCGTGATGGTGGCGACGTGCCCCGGAAGGATAAAGCCGTCGATAGTGGTCTCGGGATCGTTGGCGATGGCGCGCAGCGCCGGCGGCGTGGTCTTATGGGCGCAGTAGACCGAGAAGTTCTGCAGCCCGCGTGCGTCTGCCTCCAGGATGGCGGCGGCGATGGTGGGCGTTGTGGTCTCAAAGCCCACACCCATAAAGATGACCGGGCGGTCGGGGTTTTGCTCGGCAATGTCGAGCGCGTCGAGCGGGGAGTAGACGATGCGGGTGTCGCGCCCCGCCGCCTTTTGCGCGGCAAGCGAGGTGGACGATCCCGGCACGCGCATCATGTCGCCAAAGGTGGTGATGATGGCGCCGTCCATGTTGGAAAGCGCGATTGCGTGATCGATGTCGCGGTTGGCGGTGACGCAAACGGGGCACCCCGGGCCGCTTAGCAGTTTGAGTCCCGTCGGCATAATGGAGCGAAAGCCATAGCGGCCAATGCTCACGGTATGTGTACCGCAGACTTCCATAAGGTTGATGCTGCGGTTGCCGACAAGCTCATGAATACGCTCGATGAGCTCGCGAGCCAGCTTGGGGTCGCGAAATGCCGAAAAGTCGATACCGGAGCGAACCGGCTGCGCCGCCGCCACTAGTATGCCTCAGCCGGGTTGGTGGCGAGCTGGTCCTCTTCGGCCAGCTCGGCCATGGTATTGACGAGCTCGAGTGTCTCCTGGGCTTCCTGCTCGTCGACAATCTGAATGCCAAAGCCGGCGTGCACGAGAATATAGTCGCCGACCTGCGCCGTCGGCACGAGGCGCAGCGAAACGGGGCGCTCGATGCCCATCATGTCGACGGTCGCCTTAAGGTCGTCGTCGCGTTTGACCACTTTACCGGGAACGGCAAGGCACATAATGTTTCCCTTTTATACGTTTTGCGCTGGATAGGCACTGAATAATCCATCGTTTGATGGTAGCGCTCGCAGGAGTCACGAGCAAACGCGTTACACCTGTGAGACGGCGGCGCGCAGGCTGGCAAAACAGCCTATCTCGACGCCGTCTGCGCGAGGCAAGCGCGAGCGATGGCGGCCTGACCGTAGGCGATGCAGCCGTCGTTGACGGGCACAGCGTGGGGGACCAAGACGGCAAGACCGGCGTCTTTGAGTTCGTGGGTAAGGAGCTGAAGCAAAAGCCGGTTCATGAACACACCGCCCGAGAGCGCGACGGTATCGAGGCTTTCGCGATCGCAGATCTCGCACGCGATGTGGGTCGTAGCGTGCGTAATGGCGATGTGAAATCCGAGGGCGAGCCTGTCGACCGGCGCGCCTGCTTCGATTCCATTCAGAAGAGCTTCGATGAGCGGTTGGGGGTCCAAGATGGGGG
>JAIHVJ010000059.1 GCA_022720335.1 Collinsella sp. | reverse complement strand
CAGCATGCCGATCGCCTGCAGGTGACGGCGCTGTCCGTTAACTCCAGTACCTCCGAGCTCGTTGCCGCTGCCCGCGAGTTCTCGGTTCCGGCGGTTGCCGTGGCCGCTGTCGATCATGGCGATGACGCGGTGCTGCAGGAGTTGCCCGAGGGAACGAAGCTCGGCGTTGGCGCGCAGGCGGTTTGCGAGCTCGCGCGTCGCGACGATGTCGACTGCGTGCTCGTTGCTATTGTGGGCGCCGCCGGTCTCGAGGCGAGCCATGCGGCCTTGACCTCAAATAAGCGCCTTGCCCTTGCCAACAAGGAGTCCCTCGTCGTCGGTGGCGACTTGCTTATGCCGTTGGCGCAACCGGGCCAGCTTATTCCAGTCGACTCTGAGCACTCCGCCATCTGCCAGTGCTATCTGGGGGAGAACCCGCGCGAGGCTCATTGTATTTGGCTCACCTGCTCGGGCGGTCCGTTCTTTGGCCGCACGCGCGACGAGCTAGATCGCGTGACGCGTGCCGATGCCCTCGCACATCCCACGTGGGCCATGGGTGCTAAGATCACCATCGACTCCGCCACCCTCATGAATAAGGGCCTGGAGCGCATTGAGGCCATGCATCTGTTTAACTGCGACCTCGATTTCATTAACGTGGTCGTGCAGCGTCAGTCCAAGATTCACTCTATGGTCGAGTTTGCCGACGGCTCCGTGATGGCGCATCTCGGTGCTTCCGACATGCGTATTCCCATCCAGTTCGCGTTCTCGTATCCCGAGCGTTGGGATACCCCGGCGCCTCGTATCGATTTCCGTGAGCTGGGGCAGCTCACGTTTGATGCTGCCGACATGGATACCTTCCGCTGCCTGGCACTGGCCGAGCGTGCCGGCAAGACGGGTGGCACCATGCCGTGCGTGCTCAATGCCGCCAACGAGGTCGCCGTCGATGCCTTCCTGCACGATGGCTGCAGCTTTACCGATATCGATCGCATTGTGGAATCCTGCATGGATGCCCACGATATGCAGGCGGTCGACTCGTTTGAGCAGCTTCGCGACATCGATGCGTGGGCGCGTGAAAAGGCTGCGCAGGTGCTCGCCGCAACCCGTTCCTAACCCATAAGGATTGCTTTTTCGTTTTATGGATACTGTTCTGAGCGTTCTCTCATCGGTCTTTTGGGGCCTGCTGATGCTTTCCGTCCTCGTGTTTTTGCACGAGGGCGGCCACTTTTTGGCGGCGCGTGCCTGCGGCGTCCGTGTGACCGAGTTCTTTTTGGGCTTGCCGTGCCGCTTTGACATCCATTACACGTCGCGTCGCATTGGAACCAAGTTTGGCGTGACCCCGCTGCTGCTGGGTGGCTACGCTGCCATCTGCGGTATGGATCCGACCGACGTCTCCTGCGCCGATCGCGTGCTCGCGGCTATCTATCGTCATGGTCGCGTGACCGTGGCCGACCTTGCTGTCGAGCTCGAGCTATCCGAGGAGGTTGTGCTCGAGGCATGCGCCTTGCTCTTGGGTTGGGGCTCTATCGCGCCTTGGTATGAGGAAGGGGAGAAGCCCTCGCCGAGCTACTATCCCACCAAGTATCAGACGCTGCCGCGAGACGCGGCGGGCTACACCACTTTTGATGGCCGTCGTTTCGATCGCGAACATGCGACTGCCGAGGGCGATGTGTGGGAGCTGCCGTGCGGCGAGGCCGAGTTCCTTGCGCAAGAGCGTTCGCATACCTATCTGGGCCAGGGTTTTCTCAAGCGCGCCTTTATGCTGCTCGCGGGCATTCTCGTCAATATCCTGACGGGCTTTTTGCTGCTTATGAGCATCTACTCTATTGCGGGTGTCACCGTGCCGATGGATACCAACGTGATCGGTCAGGTTGACGAGGGGTCTATTGCCGCCAAGGCGGGTATCGAGGGCGGCGACGCGATCCTTTCGGTTGACGGAGTATCGTGCTCTACCTGGATGGACGTTTACGATGCCATCGGCAAGGCCGCCGGTAAGGACGATATCGCCATTGAGTATGAGCGCGACGGCAAGCAGCATTCGACCTCGGTTGCGCTCAAAGAGGACGAGCGCCTAGGTGTGTATGCCTCTACGCAGGTGGTCCGTTTAGACCCCATCACGTCGGCGCGTCTGTCATTCTCCTATGTTGTGCAGACCGCGGAGGGCGTGATGCGCCTGCTCCAGCCGCAGCATACGATGGAGATTCTCGATCAGTCTTCTTCGATCGTGGGTATTAGCGTTATGTCCTCACAGGCTGCTGCTGCCGGTCCTGCCACGTTCCTTTCGTTTGCCGCCCTCATTTCGTTCTCGCTTGGCTTTATGAACCTGCTGCCCATCCCACCACTCGATGGCGGCAAGCTGGTCATCGAGATCATTCAAAAGATTGTGGGCCGCGAGCTTCCGCTCAAGGTCCAGACGATTGTGAGCTATGTGGGCATCGCGCTCTTTGCGCTGCTGTTTGTCTATATGCTTCGTTCCGACATCCTTCGATTTATTCTGTAGGGGAGTGTTTGGATTGTCTTTATCCCATCCTTTGCCTCGCGATTTGACGCGCCCCGTGCATGTGGGCGGTGTGCAGATCGGTGGCGGTGCGCCGGTGGTGGTCCAATCCATGACCTGCACCGATACCGCTGATGCCCAGGCAACGCTTGCGCAAGTGTGCGCGTTGGCGCAGGCTGGCTGCGATATCGTGCGTGTGAGCGTGCCCACCGAGGCCGCGCTTGAGGGTTTCCGCACCATCTGTGCCGAGTCTCCGGTGCCAATCGTTGCCGATATCCACTTTAACCACAAGCTGGCCATTGGCGCTGTGGAGGCCGGTGCCGCCAAGCTCCGCATCAATCCCGGTAATATCGGCGATTGGGCCAAGGTCGATGCTGTCATCGATGCCGCGGGTGCTGCGGGCTGCGCAATTCGCATCGGTGTCAACGCTGGTTCGCTTGAGCAGGATATCGCCGAGCGCGACGACCTCACGCAGCCCGAAAAGCTCGTGATGTCGAGCGAGCGCTTCGTCAAGCACTTTGAGGACCGCGGCTTTACGAACATTGTGCTTTCGGCCAAGGCCCATAGCGTGCAAACGACGCTCGATACCTATCGAGCCCTGTCGCGTGAGATTCCCCACGTTCCGCTTCACCTGGGCGTGACGGAGGCGGGGACCAAGCTCCAGGGCACCATCAAGAGCTCTGTAGGCTTGGGTATCTTGCTTTCCGAAGGCATTGGCGACACCATGCGTGTGTCGCTCACAGCCGATCCGGTTGAGGAGCCGCCGGTTGCCTGGGGTATTCTGCAGTCGTTGGGCCTGCGTCGCCGTGGCCCCGAGATTGTCTCGTGCCCCACGTGCGCCCGCTGCCAGGTTAACCTTATTCCCATTGCCGAGGAAGTAACCGAGCGGCTTAAGAACTATACCGCGCCGCTTTCGATTGCCGTTATGGGATGTGCCGTTAATGGCCCCGGCGAGGCTTCTGATGCCGACCTGGGCGTTGCTTGCGGACGTGGTCAGGCCTTGCTCTTTTCGCATGGCCAGATCATTGGTAAAGTAGCTGAGGACCAAATTGTCGACGCGCTTATGGCAGAGGTCGACAAGCTTATTGAGGAGAAATAAATGACCCGAGCAATGTATATGTCTAAGCTCTATGCGCCGACGCTTAAAGAGGATCCGGCGGACGCTGAGCTCGCCAGTCACCGCCTGCTGCTCCGTGCCGGCATGATCCGCAAGGAGGCCGCCGGCCTGTATTCCTACCTGCCGCTTGCCTGGCGCTCGATCCGTAAGATCGAGAACATCGTGCGCGACGAGATGGACGCTGCCGGCGCCCAGGAGCTTATGATGCCTATCATGGTCGACGCCGAGTTGTGGCGCGAGTCCGGCCGCATCGACGCCTATGGCAAGGAGCTTGTGCGCTTTGACGACCGTCATGGTCGCGAGTTCGTCCTGGGCCCCACGCACGAGGAGACCGTCACGGCCCTGGTGCGCAACGAGCTACGCTCCTATAAGCAGCTGCCCGTCAACCTGTATCACATTCAGGACAAGTTCCGCGACGAGTTCCGTCCCCGCTTTGGCCTGATGCGCGGCCGCGAGTTCATCATGAAGGACGCCTACAGCTTCTCCGCCACGCAGGAGAGCCTGCAGGAGGAGTACGACAAGATGAAGCAGGCGTACGCCAATATCTGCGAGCGCTGCTACATCAAGGCTCTGCCCGTCGTCGCCGATTCTGGCGAGATCGGTGGCGATACCTCCGTCGAGTACATGGCTTTGGCTGACGCCGGCGAGGCTTCGCTCGTCTACTGCGACGATTGCGGCTTCGCTGCCGATGACGAGGCTGCAAGCACCAAGGTCGTCGTGACCGAGGGTCCTGGTGACGGTACGCTCACCAAGGTTGAGACTCCGGGCATGGGCACCATTGAGGCTGTTGCTAAGTTCTTTGGGTTCCCCGAGAACGGCACGCGCAAGTCGCTGGCACTCATCGACGCCGAGGGCAAGCCGGTCGTGGCCATTGTTCCGGGCGATCACGAGCTCAACGATTGCAAGGCCGAGCACGTCTTTGGCAAGGGCTATCGCATGATGACCGACGAGGAGCTTCAGGCGAACGGTCTGCACAAGGGCTTTATCGGACCGGTTAACCTGCCCGATGGCATTCGTCTGGTCTGCGACGAGAGCCTGCGCGAGTCCAAACAGTGGGCCTGCGGTGCCAACGAGGTCGATTATCACTTTACCGGTGCCTGCCCCGAGCGCGACTTTACCGTCGATGAGTGGGCCGATCTGGTCACCGTTGTCGCCGGCGACCCCTGCCCGCACTGCGGCAAGCCGCTCTCCGCTGCCCGCGGCATCGAGGTTTCTCAGGTCTTCCAGCTGGGCACCAAGTACTCCGAGGCCATGGGTGCCACCTTTATGGATGAGGACGGCAAGGAGAAGCCGCTCATCATGGGTTGCTACGGCGTGGGCGTGTCCCGCTCGCTTGCTGCCGTCGTGGAGCAGCACAACGACGAGCACGGTATCGTCTGGCCGGTCTCCGTTGCCCCGTACGAGGTCGCGGTGATTCCGCTTGATCCCAAGAAGGAAGAGTGCGCTACCGTCTGCGAGCAGATTGTTGATGGCCTGTGTGCCGAGGGTATCGAGGTCGTCGTCGACGATCGCGATGAGCGTCCGGGCTTTAAGTTTGCCGATAACGACCTCATGGGCTTCCCGTATCAGGTGGTTCTGGGCAAGCGCGGCCTTAAGAATGGCACCGTTGAGCTCAAGGACCGTGCTACGGGCGAGCGCGAGGACGTGGCGATCGACGAGGTCGTTGCCAAGGTTGCCGAGCTTGTTAAGGCAGCCCGCCGTTAATCGACGATTTCGCTTGTAGTTCGATATGTGGGACGGCCCCGCATTTCTCCAATCGGGGAGATGCGGGGCCGTCCTATTATCTTGTAGCATCCTCGATATCTAAAAGGAAAACCCCACAGCCCATGCGAGCTGCGGGGTTTTCCATTATGCCTCCGATGCGAAATAAATCGCTCAGATATTACTGATAATCGACGACGTCGATCCAGTTCTTCAGGAACTCATCGTTCACGTTGCGCTTACGAGCGAGCTCGGAAGCGGCGACGATGCTCGTCCACTGACGCACGACCTGCATGGGCATGTCGGCACGGTCGCAGTAGAGCTCCAGGTAGGCCTCGGCCTGGTCCTTGCTGTTGAGGGCAAAGAGCAGGTAGGTGGTGGCAACGTCGGCAGCAGGGGAGCCCTGGGTGGCGTGTGCCCAGTCGCACACATAGAGCTGGCCGTCGTCGCCGACGATGACGTTGGAGGGGTTGAAGTCGCCGTGGCAGACCTTGAACTCCTTGGTCATGCCGTCCAGACGCTCCTGAAGGTTGTAGCGCGTGGTGGCATTGAGCTGATCAAGGCTGTCGATCATGCGGGCGAACTTGTCGCGCTGACGGTTGAGCAGCGGGGAGGTGTAGCCGTGGATCTCGATCTGGAGGTCGACGAACATCTCGAGGTACTCACCAAAGCGCTGGGGCTCGGCAGTCATCTTCTCGGCAAGGGTGGTGCCCGGAACCTTCTCGGTCACGAGCGCCCAGCCGTTGGCGTTCTCGAGCTGGGAAACCTCGAGAGCCTTGGGGCTGCGGATGCCGCACTCATTGATGCGGGCAAGATTCAAAGCCTCGTTGAACACGTCGGAGACAGGCTTGGTCTCGTTAAAGACCTTGACGATCTTGTCGCCCAGGTCGTAAACGACCTTGTTGCCACGGCGGACGAGCTCGGTCTTGGAATCGGGTAGCAGCATGGTTGCATCCTTTCAACGATGCGATAGAAGCGACGGCGGGGGTGTGTGAAACACCCGTGCACCCCCGCCGCAAAAAACCGTGCTAAAAACTAGCAGACGGCGTAGTCCTGGGGCTCGCGGCCGTAGTAGGCGTCCAGGTAGAGCTCCTTGATCTCGCTCATGAGCGGGTAGCGCGGGTTAGCGCCGGTGCACTGGTCGTTGAATGCCTGCTCGGTCATCTCGTCGAGGGTGTCGAGGAAGTACTGCTCGTCAACACCGTAATCGGCGATGGTCTTCTTGACACCGATGAAGTCCTTGAGCTCCTCGAGCTTCGTGATGAAGTTCTCGAAGACCTCCTTGTCGTCCTTGCCCTCGATGCCGCAGTACTTGGCCATCTCGGCGTAGTTGTGCAGCGCGTTGGGGTAAGGATACTGGGAGAAGGTACCCATCTTGACGGGAGCCTCGGCGGCGTTGTAGCGCATGACGCGGGTCAGGATGACGGCGTTAGCGATGCCGTGGGGCAGGTGATGGAAAGCGCCGAGCTTGTGAGCCATGGAGTGGTTGAGGCCCAGGAAGGCGTTGGCGAAGGCCATACCGGCCATGCAGGAGGCGTTGTGCATCTCCTCGCGGGCGTGCGGGTCCTTGGCGCCGTTCGTGAAGCTGGAGGGCAGGTTCTCAAAGACGAGCTTGGCAGCGCGCTCGGAGAGGCCCTTGGTGTAGTCGGAAGCCATGATGGAGACGTAGGACTCGATGGCGTGGGTCATGACGTCGATGCCGGAGGCAGCGGTCAGGCCGCGCGGGGCGGTCATGCAGTTGTCGGCGTCGACGATAGCCATGTTGGGGAGCAGCGCGTAGTCGGCGAGCGGCCACTTGATGCCGGTCTCCTTGTCGGTGATGATGGCGAACGGCGTGCACTCGGAGCCGGTACCCGAGGAGGTCGGGACGGCGACGAAGTAGGCCTTCTTGCCCATCTCGGGGAAGGTGAAGATACGCTTGCGGATGTCCATGAAGTCCATGGCCATGTCCTCAAACTTGCACTCGGGGTGCTCGTACATCATCCACATGATCTTGCCGGCGTCCATAGCGGAGCCACCGCCGACGGCGATGATGACGTCCGGCTCAAAGAGAGCCATCTGCTTGGCGCCGCGACGTGCGCACTGCAGCGACGGATCGGGCTCGACGTCGTAGAAGCAGTCGTGGGCGATGCCCATCTCGTCGAGCTTGGCCTCGATGGCGCGGGTGTTGCCATTCTTGAAGAGGAACTGGTCGGTAACGATGAAGGCGCGCTTCTTGCCCATGACGTTGCCCAGCTCGTCGAGGGCGACGGGCGTGGAACCCTTCTTGAAGTAGACCTTCTCGGGAGCGCGGAACCACAGCATGTTCTCACGGCGCTCGGCCACAGTCTTAACGTTGATCAAGTGCTTCACCCCAACGTTCTCGGAGACGGAGTTGCCGCCCCAGGAGCCGCAGCCCAGGGTCAGAGACGGCTTCATGCCAAAGTTGTACAGGTCACCGATGCCACCGTGCGAGGACGGGGTGTTGATGACGATACGGCAGGCCTTCATGACGTGCTCGAACAGGCTGATCTTCTCGGCCTGGGCGGGGTGCACGTACAGAGAGGCGGTGTGGCCCGGGCCACCGGCGAGCACCAGGTGCTCGGCCTTGTCGACGGCCTCCTGGAAGTCCTTGGCGTGATACATGGCCAGGACCGGGGAGAGCTTCTCGTGGGAGAACTCCTCCTTGGCGGGGTCGGTGGAGGTGACCTCGGCGATCAGGATCTTGGTCTTGGCGGGAACCTCGATGCCGGCGAGCTCGGCGATCTTGGCGGCAGCCATGCCGGGGATGCGGTGATCGAGGGCGCCGTTCTTGAACATGGCGGCACGCAGGGCCTCCATCTCGGCACCCTGCTTGACGAAGTAGCAGCCGCGCTTCTGGAACTCGGCCTTGACCTGGTCATAGATGGTGTCGATGACGGTCACGGACTGCTCGGAAGCGCAGATCATGCCGTTGTCGAAGGTCTTGGAGTGGATGATGGAGTTGACGGCGAGCAGCACGTCGGCGGTGTCGTCGATGACGACCGGGGTGTTACCGGCGCCAACGCCCAGGGCGGGCTTGCCCGAGGAGTAGGCGGCCTTGACCATGCCCGGGCCACCGGTGGCGAGGATGATGTCGACGTCGCGCATGACCATGTTGGTCAGCTCGATGGAGGGGACATCGACCCAGCCGATGATGCCCTCGGGGGCGCCGGCCTTGACGGCGGCGTCAAGCACGAGCTTGGCGGCGGCGATGGTGCACTTGGCGGCAGCCGGGTGCGGGGAGATGATGATGGCGTTGCGGGTCTTCAGGCTGATCAGCGTCTTGAAGATCGCGGTGGAGGTGGGGTTGGTCGTCGGGATGACGGCGCCCACGATGCCGATGGGCTCGGCGATCTTGGTGATGCCGTAAGCCTCGTCGCGCTCCAGGACACCACAGGTCTTGGTGTTCTTGTAAGCGTTATAGATGTACTCTGCGGCGTAGTGGTTCTTGATGACCTTGTCCTCAAGAACGCCGCGGCCGGTCTCCTCGATGGCCATCTTCGCCAACGGGATACGAGCCTTGTTGGCGGCCATGGCGGCCTCATAGAAGATCTTGTCGACCTGCTCCTGCGTGTACGTAGCAAAAAGCGCCTGGGCCTCTCGCATCTGAGCGAGCTTAGCCTCAAGCGCCTCTACGTTGTCCACAATTGCGGGAGTAGTGTTTTCCGGTGACTTTTTCACCATTTGTGTCTCCTTGCGATCGGAGATTTACCCTACGCCTTGCATGATAGCAAGAAATTATTCGGCGAACGGTCAGATTCCTTTAAAAGGCACACTAAAACGCTTCAATAAACTGAAACGTTTTAACTAAAACTATTTGCCTGCTCTTCCGCCCCGCTCGTTGGGGACAGGCTTATTTGGGACAGACATCGTTTTGCCATTTTGCCGTTCTGGGCCTGTTATTGCCGCTTATTGGATATAAATAGGTTGCAGGCTCAGCATTTCGCGTTGCTTCTCTCCTTTTAGGTGTTGCCTGAACAGTTTTGAAAGGAGAGATTATGCCCCGATGCGCCCGCCCCGTTTCGATCACCGGCTATTACCACGTCTTTGACCGCGGCAACTCCAAACAGATTATTTTTGAAGATGACTCCGACCGTTATCGTTTCTTATCGGATATCTCGGACAGGTTTGCGCGCCATGAAGTGGCGGTGTTGGCTTGGTGCCTTATGGACAATCACTTCCATTTGATGGTTGATGACCCATTTGACAACCTTTCAAAGGCAATGCAGTGCGCGCTGACGGCATATGCTAAGTATTTCAATGGAAAAACGGGGAGAACGGGACATCTGTTTGACAATCGCTATTCGCGGGTCGCGGTTGAGTCGGACACGCAGGCGGTGCAGCTGCTCGACTATATTCATCTCAATCCCGTGAAGGGTGCGCTTGACTCGCTCGATGCGTACCGCTGGTCAAGCTATAAGGCGTATCAGCTGGGCTATGATCCCTTTGACATCTGTGATGCGGCCCATATGCTCGATATTGTCGGTGGCTCCCGTTGCTATTGCGAGCATCTCGAGGAAGTTGCCGGGCGCATCTGGTCAATGGAGGTTCTTCCACGCCGGCGGATCCCCGATGAGGAGGCCCTTTCCGTTGCGCGCGAAGTTCTGCCGAGCATAGATCCT
>JAIHVJ010000281.1 GCA_022720335.1 Collinsella sp. | reverse complement strand
TGCCCAGGGCCAGCAGACCGAGATCGAGATCGTGGCCGAGGAGATCAAGAAGACCCGCCGCGAGCTCAACCAGATCCTGTCCGACGCCTCGGGCCAGCCCATCGAGAAGGTCCAGGCCGATACCGAGCGCGATAACTACCTGACCGCTGCCGAGGCCCTCGACTACGGTCTGATCGACCGTATCGTCACCTCGCGCGACCTCGCCGCGAAGGACGCCTAGGATGGCCGGTAACATGCAGGACAACTTCGACGAGAACGGCAACCCCATCCGCTGCTCCTTCTGCGGAAAAGAGCAGGGGCAGGTTCGCCGCCTTGTAAAGGGTCCGACCAACATCTTTATCTGCGACGAGTGCGTTGCCGCCTGCTCTGAGATTTTGGAGGAGTCGCTGGCTTCGGACTTTATGGACGCTGCCCGCAACGGCAAGCTGCCGGGCTTCCTCAACGACCACGGTCAGGCTGCATCTCAGCCCGCCGTGGACCCCGAGGCCGAGGGCTTTGAGCTCGAGGACGACGCCCGTCAGGTCATCACGCACGTGCCGACGCCGCACGAGATTTATGACGAGCTTTCGGCCTATGTCATGGGCCAGGAGGACGCCAAGCGCGCCATGTCGGTTGCCGTGTACAACCATTACCGCCGCGTCATCGAGGGCGGTGTCGCGCTTTCGGCCTTTGACGAGGCTGGCGGTATGGGCGGCCAGCTCGACGACGATATGGACGAGGTGGAGCTCGCCAAGTCCAACATTTTGCTGCTCGGTCCCACCGGTACCGGTAAGACCCTGCTCGCCCAGACGCTCGCGCGCATCCTCGAGGTGCCGTTTGCCATCGCCGACGCCACCGCGCTCACCGAGGCCGGTTACGTCGGCGAGGATGTGGAGAACATCCTGCTCAAGCTCATCAATGCCGCCGATGGCGATATTGAGCGCGCGCAGGTCGGCATTATCTACGTGGACGAGATCGACAAGATCGCCCGCAAGGCCGAGAACCTCTCCATTACCCGCGATGTTTCGGGCGAGGGCGTTCAGCAGGCACTGCTTAAGATTCTTGAGGGCACGGTGGCCAGCGTTCCGCCCACCGGCGGCCGTAAGCATCCCCAGCAGGAGCTGTTGCAGATCGACACGACCAACATCCTGTTCATCTGCGGTGGTGCCTTTGTGGGTCTGGACAAGATCATCGCCGATCGCGTGGGCAACAAGGGTGTGGGCTTTAACTCTGAGATCGCCGGCCCCACCTCGGTCGACGAGAACGACCTGCTGCGCCAGGTGCTCCCGCAGGACCTCAACGCCTTTGGCATGATCCCCGAGTTTGTGGGACGTACGCCCGTCGTCACCCAGACGCAGGCGCTCGACGAGGACGACTTGGTGTCGATCCTGACCGAGCCCAAGAACGCCGTGGTGCGTCAGTACCGCAAGATGTTCCAGCTCGAGGACGTTGAGCTTGAGTTTGAGGACGCCGCCCTGCACGAGATCGCCCGCATGGCGCTCGCCCGCAAGACCGGCGCCCGCGGCCTGCGCTCCATTTGCGAGGACGTGCTTCAGCAGACAATGTTCGATCTGCCCAGTGAGGAGGGCGTTTCCAAGGTCGTTGTGACCGAAGCCTCCGTAAAGGGCGAAGAACAGCCCCAACGCATCTACGGCTAAATAGCTTGAATCCAGGCCCCGCGGCAACCACCGCGGGGCCTGCCATT
This sequence comes from Collinsella sp., assembly GCA_022720335.1. Lineage (GTDB taxonomy): Bacteria > Actinomycetota > Coriobacteriia > Coriobacteriales > Coriobacteriaceae > Collinsella. The sequence continues at coordinate 214 of JAIHVJ010000281.1, read as the reverse complement.
TAGGGACAGGTTTATTTTGGTCGGTTTTATATGGGCAACTGTCGTTTCCCCTGATAAAACCTACCAAAATAAACCTGTCCCTTTTCGGCAGGTATGCCTGTGCTATTCTGTGAGATTGTCAAGTTAGTACCTTCAGACTGAAGTAATCGATACCTAAGGCGTGTCCGCCTGCTTGGTTTTCGTAGATTCCGCACGAGCCGAAGAGCACTAAATG
>JAIHVJ010000280.1 GCA_022720335.1 Collinsella sp. | reverse complement strand
CTACGACGTGTGGTACCGCGCCTACGTGCAGGACTACGGCTGGCTCGGCTGGGCCAGCGACGGGGCCCGCGCCGGCACGACCGGCATCGGCTACCGCGTCGAGGCACTCCAGGTCCGCGTCCTCGCGAAGGGCTCGGCGGCCCCGGGCCCGACGGACGGCGCGTACAGGGACCGCCCGCTGCATCCGAATTCGGTTGTTCTCAACGTCCCTTGTACAATGCAGAACCCTGAGCTTCCGACTGGCTGCGAGTCCGTTGCATTGACCAATGCGCTTAACTATTACGGATTTGGTTTGGGTAAAACCGTCATTGCAGACGCGTATATGCCTAAGAGCAGTTGGGATTTTGTTACGGCGTTTTGGGGCAATCCTCATAGCGCTTCGAATGGGAACTGCATATCTGCTCCCGGACTGACCAATACCGCTAATTCTTTCTTGATTAGTAGTGGCAGTAGTTTGCGAGCCTACGATGTGACCGGTACTGGTTTCTATGACCTTTATTCGTACTTGGAAGCTGGACATCCCGTTATTATTTGGTCAACGATAGGTATGCAAAACCTGGGAAGTTGCTATGCGACCCAGGCTTACGGCGGAAGGGTTTATCGAACCTATACCAACTCTCACACCGTTGTCTTAAGAGGCTTTAATCGCTCCCTAGGTACCGTTTACATTGCCGATTCACTCGCTGGCTATGTCTCTAACTCAGCTCAGCGCATTGCTTCGCTATACTCGCAACGAGGAGCTCAGGCGGTCGTCATAAAATAAGCGCCGTCGAAGTCGAAGGAAGGTGGAATCGTGAAGCGTCTCTTAGATGTGTCCGTTTCTATACTTGTGGTTGTTGCGCTGTTCATGAGTCAATCATGGGCCGTGACTGCTGCATATGCCGATTATTCAATTGACGGATCTGATGATTCAAGCAGCTTTCATCTTGAAGGCTCTTCTTCCAATCAAGTTGAGCCGATCTCTGAGGGGCAAGAATCGGATGCTGGCTCCGTAGATTGCGAGCCTCAAGACGCGCAGCAGGTTTTATCGGGGGAGACTAACGAAGCCGCTGCCGCTGACTCTGCCTCTAGCGATCAGCTCACCGTCAAAAACGTTAGTGTTTCTGCCCATGTGCAGAATATTGGCTGGATGGATCCGGTTGGTTCGGGCAAGGTTGCCGGAACGACGGGTAGGGGCTTGAATCTTGAGGCGCTGAAAATCTCACTTGAAGTGGATGGAGCCACCTCTCAAGAACAGATTGCAAACGCCTTGTCCGTCGAGGCCCACGTCTCGAACGTCGGCTGGCAGGCCGCCGTCGGCAACGGCGGCACCGCCGGCACGACCGGCCAGTCCCGCGCCGTCGAGGCCTCGGCTGGCTGGGCTGGGCGTGCGACGGCGCCGACGCCGGCTCGGCGGGCTACGGCCGCGCCGTCCAGGCCGTCCAGGTCGCGGTCCTGCCCAAGGGCGACCCCGCCCCGGGCGACACCTCCACGCCTTTCGTCGACAGGTCCTCCGAGCCCCCCTCGGTCTCCTACCGCGCCCACGTCGCCGGCATCGGCTGGCAGGGCGCCGTCTCGGACGGCGCCGTGGCCGGCACCACCGGGCAGGGCCGCGCCCTCGAGGCCCTCTCGGGCTCCGTCTCCTGGTACGGGCACGGATCCTCCTCCCTCGAGGTGAGGGCCCACGTCTCGAACGTCGGCTGGCAGGGCTGGACCTCGGGGACCGCCGGCACCACCGGGCGCTCCCTGGCGGTCGAGGCGCTCCAGTTCAGGCTCTCCGGCGAGGCTGCCTCGTCCTACGACGTCTGGTACCGCGTGCACTGCTCCGACTACGGCTGGCTCGGCTGGGCCAAGGACGGCGCGTCCGCGGGCACGGTCGGCCTGTCGAAGGCCGTCCAGGCCGTCCAGGTCGTGCTCGTCCCCAAGGGCGGCGCCGCGCCGGGGCCGGCCGGCGGGGCCTTCCGCGGCGCCGGCGAGCGCCTGTCCGGGTCGTCCCTCTCCGTCTCCGGCTCGCCGGCGGGCTCGTCGTTCTCGGGCGGGGTCCTGACGCTCGGCTCCGAGAGGGGGCCCGTGCTGGGCTCCGTCGCCGCGACCGTCGACAACCTCGAGTCCGACGGGTCGGTCTGCTACCGCGGCCTGCTGCTGGGCTCCGGCTGGCAGGGGGAGACCAGCTCCGACGGGGCGCAGCTCGGCGCCTCGGGCGGCGGGCTCCAGCTCAAGGCCGTCCGCTTCGAGCTGTCCGGCGGCCTCGCGGAGCGCTACGACGTCTGGTACCGCTCCTGTGACTCCGCGCGCGGCTGGCTCGGCTGGGCGAGCGCCGGCGAGCCCTCCGGCGTCGAGTCCGGCGCGTCGGGCCTCACCGCCGTCCAGGTCGCCCTCGTCGCGAAGGGCTCCGGCGCCCCCGGCCCGGCCGAGGGGGCCTACGTCTCCGGCGCCGCCTCCGGCCCGTCGCTCGTCCTGCAGGGCCACGTCGCCGAGCGCGGCTGGCTGCCCGCGGTGGGCGGCGGCGAGGACGTCGGCACGACCGGCAGGGGCCTCGCGCTCCAGGCCGTGCGCGCCTCCCTCGAGGGGGCGGGCGAGGGGAGCTCCGTCTCCGTCGCGGCCCACGTGGCCGGCATCGGCTGGCAGGACGCCGCCTCCGCCCCCTCCTACGCCGGCACGGTGGGGCAGGGCCGCGCCGTGCAGGCCGTGAGGGTGTCCCTCTCCGGCCCCGTCTCCGAGCGCTACGACGTCTGGTACCGCGTCCACGCGGCCGGCTACGGCTGGCTCGGCTGGGCCAAGGGCGGCGAGGCCGCGGGCACCGAGGGGCTCGGCGTCCAGGCCGAGGCCCTCCAGGTCGTCCTCGTCGAGAAGGGCGGCGACGCCCCCTCGACGGGCGCCCCCGCCGAGCTCTCCGTCCCCTCGCTCAGCCTCAGGGCCCACGTCTCCGGCGTCGGCTGGCAGCCCGCCGTCGGCAACGGCGGCACCGCCGGCACGACCGGCCAGGCCCGCGCCGTCGAGGCGATCGCCGCCGAGGTCTCCTCGCCGGTCTCCGGCGGCCTGTCCTACAGCGCCCACGTCTCGGGCGTCGGCTGGCAGGACGAGGTCTCGGGCGGCGCCGTGGCGGGCACCACCGGACAGGGCAGGGCGGTCGAGTGCGTGAAGATTCGCCTGACCGGCGACCTCTCCGAGTACTACGACGTGTGGTACCGCGCCTACGTGCAGGACTACGGCTGGCTCGGCTGGGCCAGCGACGGGGCCCGCGCCGGCACGACCGGCATCGGCTACCGCGT
>JAIHVJ010000058.1 GCA_022720335.1 Collinsella sp. | reverse complement strand
CATTCAGCATCAGGGTAGCGCTGCGACGCGGAAATCGCGCGCCGTTGCCGCGCCCCGCAGTGCCCGCTTCCCCCGAGAACAATTATCAGTGCAGGTAGATGCCTTGCACTTTTTAGCAAAAAGCCGGCGTGGTTAGAATTCCTCAATTCATCGTAGTAAACCGGCATAGTTTCGTATTTCCAGCAGTTCCAAATTCATCAATACGTCGGCGTTTGCGAAAAAAGCCCGACCTCCGTAGGAGATCGGGCTTATAGGGCTCAGTTAAACCAAACCTACACGGTCAAATGATCCGTAGCTTACATCTGCTCGGGCGCGGAAACGCCAACGAGGGTGAGCACCAGGGCGAGCGTCACGCGAACGGCGTCGCAAGCGGCCAGACGGGCGCGCGAAAGCTCGGGGTCGACGGGACGGCCCTCGCTCGGCAGAACCTGGCAGGCAGCGTAGAAGCTGTGGAAGTCGCCGGCGAGTTCCTCAGCAAAGTGCGTCAGACGGAACGGGGCGCGGTCGCGAGCGCAGCTGGCAATCAGGTCGGTGAGCTCGTTGAGCTTACGCGAAAGGGCGAGCTCGGTCGGGTCGGTCAGCAGCGAGTAATCGACGTTCTCACCGATGGCCTTGGCGGCAACGGCCTTCATGCCCATCTCGTCAGCCTGCTCGGGCGTAACGTCGGCGGCACGGCGCAGGATGGAGCACACGCGGGCGTGAGCGTACTGCACGTAATAGACCGGGTTGGAGTTGTCGCGCTTCTTGACGGCCTCGATATCGAAGTCGACCATCTGGTTGGAGCTTTTGGAGATGAGCGTGTAGCGAGCGGCGTCGGAACCGACCTCGTCGACGAGCTCCTGCAGGGTCACCATGGTGCCCTTACGCTTGGACATACGGACGGGCTTGCCGTTGCGCAGCAGGTTGACGAGCTGGCCCAGCAGAACCTCAAACTTGCCGGGATAGCCAAGAGCGTCGCAGACGCAGCGGACGCGCTCGATGTAGCCGTGGTGGTCGGCACCCCAGATGTCGATGACGTGGTCGACGCGCTGGAACTTATCCCAGTGATAGGCAACGTCGGAGGCGAAGTAGGTGTACTCGCCGTCGGACTTGATCAGGACGCGGTCCTTGTCATCGCCCAGGTCGGTGGAGCGGAACCACAGGGCGCCGTCCTTGGTGTAGAGGTAGCCCATCTTGTCGAGCTTCTCAAAAGCGCGGTCGACGGCAGAGGTGCCGGCGGTCTCGCCCTCGGTGTCCTTCACGTACAGCGAACGCTCGGAGTACCAACGATCGAAGTCGCAATTGACGGCGTGGCAGAGGTCGCGCATGTTGTCGACCATCTTCACATAGCCGCGCTCGCGGAAGCTCTCCATGCGCTCCTGAGGATCGGCCTCGACCCACTTATCGCCGTCGGTGCGCCAGAACTCGGCGGCCTCGTCGATAATGTAGTCGCCGCCGTAGGAGTCCTTGCCCAGGGTCTCGGCAAAGTTGTCCTGATACGGATGGGCCTCGGGATGCTCGTCGTTCTCGTCGGCAACAAAGGCGTCGCGGTCGGCGATCAGCAGCTTGTGAGCCTCGTCGATATCCACGCCCTGCTTGGCGATGATGTCGGCAAGCTGCATATAGCGCGTGCTGATGGAGTTGCCGAAGGTGTTCATCTGAGAGCCGTGGTCGTTGATGTAGAACTCACGCTGGATGTCGTAACCGGCGTGATCCATAACGCGGCAGAGCGAGTCGCCCAGCGCGGCCCAGCGGCCGTGGCCGATGTGCATGGGGCCGACGGGGTTGGCGGAAACGAACTCGACCTGGGTCTTCAGGCCACCACCGACGTTGGACTTAGCGAAGTCCATACCCTTCTCGCGAGCCTCGCCAAAGATGGCATTCTTGACGGCAACGGAGAGGTAGAAGTTGATGAAGCCGGGGCCTGCGATCTCGACCTTCTCGATCGCGGGGTCCTCGGGCATATGGGCAACGATGGCCTCGGCGATCTTGCGCGGGGCGCAGTGGGCCAGCTTGGCGGACTTCAGGGCCATGGTAGAGGTCCACTCGCCATGAGAAGTGTCAGCCGGTCGCTCGATAGCGCAATCGTCAAGTTCAAATGCGGAAAGGTCGCCGGCCTCCTGGGCCGCAGCAAGCGCAGCGCGTACCAGCTCTTCAATCTTCTCGGGCATAGATCCTCCTTGTGTTAAAGCCCCCGAGCTCTTGGTCACTCGTAGGGCAAAAGCCAGAGTTTGTAGCACTCTATCACAAGCGACGGGCACTGTCGCAGGCTAAAGCCAATCGATATTGCATATGCACAAAATTGACTACAGCTTGTATGGAGTCACTCAAAGATGCCAGTCTGCCTGCAAATTATGCACGCGTTGAAAATGCATAAAGGTGTGAATGAGCTGCGCCTGTTATCGAATACTCTAACCTATCGGAGTTGTGTGCTTTTCCTGCATAAAGTAATGGTTTGCGCACGTCAGCGTGGTATTCTTAACATACGCAAATTCGTATAAGTTGGAGGTAGCATGTTCTCAATCGGTCAACACGTCATTCATCCGGGTCAGGGAGTCTGCACCGTCGTCGGTTTTAGGGACGACACGCCGCAGCCCATGTTGCTGCTCGAAACCAAGCAGGGACATGCGCAGACGATTCTCATGTACCCCGTGGCGCAGGCCGACCGTCTGCATGCCGCTATCTCCCAGCAAGATGCAGAGCACCTGCTGAGCCACTACGATGAGCTGGAGTGCGACACCTTTACCGAGCGCAATAGCTCGCTCGAGGAGACGCACTTTAAGCAGCAGCTCAAGCTGGGCGCGCCCGAGACGGTCCGCGTGGCAAAAACCATGATGCACCGTATTCGCCAGGCCGAGGAAGCAGATAAAAAGCCCAGCTCCTACTACATGCGCGTACTCAAGGAAGCCAAGCGCCGCTCCATCGAGGAGTTCGCCGTGGCCCTGGGCGTCACCGAAGAGGCCGCCGAAGCCCGCCTAGCCCAAGCCGCCCTCAACTAACCTGCCCACGCCAAAACCACCACAAAGGGGACAGGCACCTTTGTGGTGGTTTTTTCGTTCTAGTCGTTCTAGTAGTATTCATTCTTAGCGATACCTACGAACACAAGGAGTCTTTTATGGCAGAGCTGCTTTCCGCCGGAATCACCCGCGACCGTGCGTTCGAATTGCTCAACGAGCACAACAAGGACCCGTTCCACATCACCCACGGCGAAACGGTCGAGGGCACCATGCGCTACTTTGCGCGCGAGTTCGACCCCGAGAACGAGGAGTTTTGGGGCATCGTCGGCCTGCTACACGACCTGGATTGGGAGGAACATGAGGACGACCCCATGAACCACACTATCTATGCGGCCGAGATTCTTGAGGGCGAGGGCGCATCGCCTGAGCTCATCCGCGCCATCCAGACGCACACGTCCGATTTCAACTCTTCGCTGCCCAAGCCCGAGCTGCAGATGGAAAAGATCCTGTTTGCCTGCGACGAGCTCACCGGCCTGATCGGCGCTGCAGTCATCATGCGTCCGAGCAAAAGCGTCATGGACTTTACGACTAAGTCGCTCAAGAAAAAGTTCAAGGACAAGCGCTTTGCCGCCGGCTGCTCGCGCGACGTGATTTCGCAGGGCGCCGAGATGCTGGGCTGGGAGCTCCCCGAGCTCTTCGACCGCACCATCGCAGCAATGCAGTCCTTCGCCCCCGACCGCGACACCTTCCAGGCCTAACCGCCCACGCCACCTATAACCACCACAAAGGGGACAGGCACCTTTGTGGTGGTTTTTCGTTTGCGAGAGGTTTAGGGGCGAACCTGACCGGTGCCGCGGAGCTTGTATTTGTAGGTGGTGAGGGCCTCGGCGGCGAAGGGGCCGCGGGCGTGGAGCTTTTGGGTCGAGATGCCGATCTCGGCACCCAGGCCAAACTCGCCGCCGTCGGTGAAGCGCGTGCTGGCGTTGGCGTACACGGCCGAGGCATCGACCGCATCCAGGAAGCGCTCGCAAGCATCCGCGTCCTCGGCAACGATGGCCTCGGAGTGCATCGTGCCGTAGCGGTTGATGTGTGCGATGGCCTCGTCCTCGTTTGCCACGACCTTCACGCTCATCTCGAGAGCCAGGTACTCGCGACCCCAGTCCTCCTCAGTCGCGGCGACGTAGTCATCACCCTCGGCAAGACCGGAATCGGCGCATGTGGCGCACGTGGCCTCGTCGCCGTGAATGAGCACGCCGTGGTCGTGCAGCACAGCCACAGCCGCGGGCAAAAACGCGTCGGCCACGGCGCGGTCGACCAGCAGCGACTCGGCGGCATTGCACACGCCCACGCGCTGGGTCTTGGCATTGACGATAATGTTGAGCGCTTTATCGAAGTCGGCCGACTCATGCACGTAGATGTGGCAGTTGCCCGTGCCCGTCTCGATCACCGGAACGAGCGACTCGCGCACGCAGCGCTGAATCAGGCCCGCACCGCCACGCGGAATGAGCACATCGACGATGCCGCGGAGCTTCATAAGCTCGCCGGTGGCCTCGCGGTCGGTAGACTCGATCATCGACACGGCCTCGCGCGGGAAGCCTTGGGCTTCAAGCGCATCGGCCAGCAGCTCGGCAATCATGGCGCACGAGTGATAGGCCAGCGAACCGCCGCGCAGGATGCAGGCGTTGCCGGTGCGGATGCAGATGCCAGCAGCGTCGGCCGTCACGTTGGGGCGCGCCTCGTAGACCATAGCGACCAGGCCCAACGGCACACTCACACGGGTCAGGTCCACGCCGCTTGCAAGCACGCGGTGGTCGAGCGCGCGGCCCACGGGATCGGGCAGCTCGGCGAGCTTTTCCAGGCCGGCGGCCATGCCCTCGACGCGCTCGGGCGTCAGCAGCAGACGGTCGAGAAGCCCCGCCGAGGTGTCCGCATCGCGCGCCGCGGACATATCAAGCTCATTGGCGGCAACGATGGAATCAACGCCGTCGCGCAGCGCCGCGGCCATGGCGCGCACGGCCTCCTGGCGCTGGACATCGCTCGCCGTGGCAAGCGCGCCCGAAGCGGCCTTGGCCTCAACGGCAAGATCGTGAACGTAGGTGACTATATCGACCGACATGAACGGCCCTTTCTCTTAGATGTTTGCCAACCATGGTAGCCGATTTGCACGCATCCTCGCAGACGGCGGTAGAATTGGTCAACCCGAAACACCGCAACGAATGGAAGCATCACATGGCGCTCATCACTTCGTACCACGTCCCCGGCCTTTATGTCGAGGACCACAGCATCGATGTCCCCCTCGACTGGCGCGGCCTGGAGCCGATGCTCCTGGCCGTCGGCAGCACCATGCGCCGCGGCGCTATGCCGGCACCAATCGCCGGCGCGCCCGAGAGCATCAAGCTCTTCTACCGCGTGGTTTGCGCGCCCGACCGCATCAACGACGATCTGCCGCTGCTCCTCTTTTTGCAGGGCGGCCCCGGCGGCGAGAGCCCGCGTCCGCTGTCGCCCACAAGCGACGGCTGGATCGAGGAGGCCGTCAAGCACTTCCGCGTCGTCCTGCCCGACCAGCGCGGCACCGGGCGCAGCAGCTGTGTAGACGGGCGCACGATTGCCGCACTGGGCGAGCGCGCGACGGCGGCCGACTCCGATGCCGCACGCTCGCAGGCTGACTTCCTCAAGCGCCACCTCGCCAGCTCCATCGTGCGCGATTTTGAGTACCTGCGTCTGGTGGGCTTTGGCGGCAAACCCTGGGTCACGCTCGGCCAGAGCTACGGCGGCTTTTTGACGTTGAGCTACCTGTCGCTCTTCCCCGAGGGCGTGGCGGCGAGCTTTACCTGCGGCGGCATCCCCCACGTGCCGGCGAGCGCCAGCGAGGTCTACGCGCACACCTTCCCGCGCATGGCCGCCAAGACGCAGCAGTATTACGACCGCTATCCCGCCGACGTCGAGCGCGTGGCAGCCCTGGCCGATGCGCTCGAGGCACAGAAGCCCGTGCTGACCGACGGCTCGCCGATGACGGTCGAGCGCCTACAGCTCATGGGCAGCGACTTTGGCATGAAGCCGAGCTTTGAGCGTATGCATTGGATTATCGATCACGCTTTTGTTGACGGCGACGGCACGCTGACCTGCGGCGCCTCGGTATCCGACAGCTTTTTGATACGCGCCTTCGAGCGCACGAACACGCGCACGAATCCGCTGTACTGGACGCTGCAGGAGTTCATATACGCCGACGGCGACACTATGCCCATTGGTTGGGCCGCGGCCGAAGAGAAGGCACACCGCGCCGAGTTCGACACCCTCGCGCGCCCGCTCATGTTTACCGGCGAGGCCATGTTCCCGTGGATGTTTGAGCAGATGCCCGAGCTTAAGCCGTTTAAGCCCGCCATGGACCTGCTGATGGAAGACACCAGCTGGGACAAGATCTACGACCCGCAGCGACTGGCGTGCAACGAGGTGCCCCTGCAGGCCGCGGTGTATTTCGACGACATGTACGTGGATTCGGGCCTGCAGCTTGATACGCTCAGCCGCGTGGGCAACTCGCATGCCTGGGTGACCAACGAGTTCGAGCACGACGGCCTGCACGGCAGCGTGGTGTTCAAGCACCTCTTCGACGAGGCCCTCAACCGCGGAGACCTGCGCCGAATCTTCTAGCAAAGGAGTATCCCCACCTGCCGGCACAATAGGAACGTCCCCAAGTGCCGGCAAAAGCGAGGCAGCGCTGCTGGCAAAACGAACCGTAGCGCTGCCTCACTTTATGCAAATACAATCAAGTTGTCTCGATGGATCGCCGGCTTCTCGGCCAGGTCTGCCAGCAGACGGTTACCGGCAATCTGGTCCTGGCGGCGGCCGGCGGCAAGTTCCAGCACGTCCGAATCGGCCTCGGCGATACCGCGGGCGACGACCATACCGCTCGGATCGCACACATCGAGCACATCGCCCTCGGCAAACGTGCCATCGACCTCGCGAATACCCACCGCGAGCAAGGACGAGCCACGGCTGACCAGCGCCTTCGCGGCGCCGTCATCGACCGTCACCGAGCCATGCGCCTTGTCGCCCAGCGCGATCCACAGCTTGCGGGGCGCAATGTCCAGACGCTCCGCCGGCGGATCGAACAGCGTGCCCACACTCTCGCCGCGAGCGAGGCGCACGAGCGCATCGGGCTCCTCGCCCGAGCATATCACGCTCTGAATGCCCGCCGTCATCAGAATGCGGCTCGCGCGGATCTTGGTAATCATGCCGCCCGTGCCCACCGATGTGGAAGAATCGCCCGCCGAGGCGATGATCTTGGCATCGATCTTATGCACGACCGGGACAAACTCGGCCGTTGGGTCCTCATGCGGATTGGCGGTATAGAGCCCATCGATGTCCGAGAGCGTCACGCACAGATCGGCAGAAACCAAGCAGCTTACGAGCGCCGCCAGCGTGTCGTTGTCGCCAAACTTGATCTCGTCGACAGTAACGGTATCGTTCTCGTTGACAACAGGCACCACGCCAAGCTCCACCAGGCGCAGCAGGGCGTCGCGTGCGTGCAGGTAGGACGTGCGGCGGGCCGTATCGTGGCGCGTGAGCAGCACGAGCGAGGTGAGCAGGTCGCGCGCATGAAACTCCTCGTCGTAGGCCGACGAGATGATACACTGACCGGCCGAGGCGCAGGCCTGCAGGCTCGGCAGGTCACCGACCGGCTTGCGGTCGAAGCCCAGCACGGGATAGCCACAGGCGATAGCGCCCGAGCTCACCACGACCAGACGCCAGCCGAGCTTGCGCAGGGCTGCGGCCTGGTCGGCAAGCCCGCCGATAAAGGCGCGGTTGACCTTGCCGTCGGCACCCACCACCGTGGACGAACCAATCTTTACCACCATCGTTTTATAAGAAGTCGTCATACGTCAAACCAATCGAATGTTGAGCAGGCGGGCGAGAAAATGATCCGTTTTCCTCCGTCCCCTTCGGATCATTTTGCCCAGGGGAAGGCCGAAGCCGCGGCCATGTTCTTGCGCACGAGCTCGTCGCGCACCTGTGCTAGGCCCTGCTCCATGCCCACCACATAGGTCTGCGGGTACAGGAAGCGCTTGTAGACCGGATCAAGATGGTCCAGTGCCCAGGTGCAACGCTCGCGTGCGTCCTCAATGCTCTCGCGCGGGGCAACGGCGCTGCCATCGCGCACGATCGGCGCCAGCAGCTCGCGATACTCAAGCTCGGAAACGTCGGTCACCAGGGCGGCATCGTTCACGGCCACGAGGGTATTGCCACGCGCGGCGCCCTCCCCCGCCAGATGATCCTCGTCATAAATCATGTCGCAAACCGGGCCGCCAAAACCGTCGTAATAGCGTCGTACGCGCTGAACACCGGGAATTGTGCGCTTGTAGGGCTGCTCGGAGAGCTTCACCACCGGCGTCCACGGGTCCGTCTCACTCGCACGGCGGGCGGCGAGCTTGTACACGCCGCCCAGCGCCGGCTGGTCGTAGCAGGTCGCGAGCTTGGTGCCCACGCCAAAGCTATCGATGGGCGCGCCCTGGTCGAGCAGCGACTGGATCGTGTACTCATCCAGATCGTTAGAAACCGAGATCCCCACATAGGGCAGGCCCTCGGCATCAAAACGGCCACGGACATACTTGGAGAGCTTGGCGAGGTCGCCAGAGTCGATGCGAATGGCCGACAGGCGCTCGCCCACCGCCTCCATCTCCTTGGCAACCGTAATGGCATGTTCACAGCCCTCGCGCACGTCATAGGTGTCGATGAGCAGCGTACAGTTCTTGGGGCTCGACTTGGCAAAGGCGCGGAAGGCCTCGAGCTCGGAATCGAAGCTCATCACCCAGCTGTGCGCATGCGTGCCAAAGACGGGAATACCGTAGCGGCGGCCGGCGAGCACATTGGACGTAGAGGAGCAGCCGGCAACGTAGCTCGCGCGCGCAACGGCCAGGCCACCATCGGGACCCTGGGCTCGGCGCAGGCCAAACTCCGCCACGGGGCGACCGTCGGCGGCGAGCACCACGCGCGCCGTCTTGGTGGCGACAAGCGTCTGGAACCCGACGATGTTGAGCAGCGCCGTCTCGAGCAGCTGGCACTCCAGCGCGGGGCCGGTGACGCGCACCATGGGCTCGCGCGGAAAGACGAGCTCGCCCTCGGGCACGGCGTCGATGTTTACATGCGCACGAAAATCGCGCAGGTAGTCGAGGAATCCAGGCTTGAACATCGCGCCGCCGGCCGGGGCCTCAAGCGATGCGAGGTAGTCGATGTCCTCGGGCGTAAAGCGCAGGTTCTCGACAAGCTCGGGCAGCTCGGCGGTGCCGCACATGACGGCATAGGCGCTGCCAAAAGGATGGTCGCGGTAAAACGCGGTAAAACAACCCTGCTCATTGGCCTTGCCGCTCTCCCACAGGCCCTGGGCCATAGTGAGCTCGTACAGATCGGTGAGCATTGCGATGTCGGTGGGATGAGAGATGTCGGTCAAAGCCATGGGGCGACCTTTCGGATGTGTTGTGCAGAGGTTGAGGGTTGGGCGAGGCGGACGTGCGGGCATGGAGCCTGGAGCGAACAGGTTAGTGCAGGCCCATGCTGCCCGTGATCGTGTAGACCATAAAGACGATAAACGCGATAAGGGCGAGCACGATGATGATTTTTTGAGCGGGAGCCATGCCGGGGATCTCATTCTCGCCCGTAGGCTCCTTGGAGGTGACCATGCGCTGGGCAAAGGTCATCTCGTCACGGCTCGGTTTGGGCTCGACGGTCTTAGGGTGAGCGGCTTTTTTGGGCTGAGGCTTGGGTGCAGTGGGCACGGGCTTCGCGGCGGCGGGCTTGGGCACGGGCGCAGACTCGGATGCGACCTTCGTTTTAAAAAAAGCCGCCGACACAATGTCAGCGGCTTATCAAATCCAAGGGTGGAGACGAAGGGAGTCGAACCCTCGGCCTCTGCCATGCGACGGCAGCGCTCTCCCAACTGAGCTACGTCCCCAGGACAAGTTGATATTTTACCTACGGCTCGCCAACTGTCAACGCCCAATACCCAGTCTTTTTGGGACGGGGCTGTTTTGACTACTTTTCGAACGCCCGAGCCACCCGATGATTATTTATCCCCCGTCCCAGAAAAATCATCGACGAACGCACTACTTTGCGCTGGTAAGAACACCGGTGGTGTCGAAGGCCGGGGTGAAGCTCTCGTCTACCGCGCCGCCCTCTTGCCAGAACATCGTCGTAAAGCCCAGGTCGTCGGCATGGTCGAGTACTTGCTCGTACTCCTCGCGCGTCACGGCGCGTGCCAGGTCGCCGCCCTGCTCGCGCATGAGCGCATTGGGCGTGTACTGGTTCATGACCGAGATCGGCACGTCGCCCACCGTCTGCCACACCAGGTCCAGCACGCGACACGAATCGTCTGCATGCCCCGGCAGCACCAGGTGGCGCACGATGATGCCGCGCTTCATGAGCCCGTCCTCGTCCACCAGCTCTCCCCCGCGGCGCTCGATCTCGCACGTCATCTGTGCCAGGCCCGACACGGCCACGCGCGGGTAATCCTTAATATGAGAAAGCGACTGCGCAAGCCCGGCATCGGCATATTTAAAGTCGGTGAGCCACACATCGACCAGGTCGCCCAGCGCCGCCACGGCACTCGCGCGCTCGTAACCACTCGTGTTGTAGACGATCGGGATGACCAGCCCGCGCGCCCGTGCCGCGGCAATCGCGGCAGGCAACAGGTGCGCATAGTGCGTCGCCGTCACCAAATTGATGTTGTTGGCACCCTGGTCCTGCAGTTCCAGCATAATCTCGACCAGGCGCTCAGGCGAAATCTCAAGGCCAAAATTGCCGGTCGAGATCTCGTGGTTCTGGCAGTAGATACATTTAAGCGAGCAGCCGCTAAAGAAGATCGTGCCCGAACCGGCCTCGCCCGAGATAGGCGGCTCCTCCCACATATGAAGCGCCGCGCGGGCCACCTTGAGCGTGTCGTTAGCACCGCATACGCCGCGCGCGCCCTCATCGCGCGCCGCACCGCAACGGCGGGGACACAAATGGCAGGCGGGCGAAAAAAGTTCGGTCAACGACGTCGGCATAAAAACATGCTCCAAAACAACAATTCAGCAGCTCAAACATAAAGGGTCAGGCCGCGTAGACGGCTCAAGCCCCAAGGCGCCGTAATCGTCCGACAGTTAAGGACGCTGGAACAGTCGATGAGGGCACCCACCTGTTTTAGGTGGGTTCATTTTCGTAACGTGGGGGGTGGTTTTCTTTTGCCGAAAATCACCATTACAGTCCACATGGATCCCCGCCGGCATCCCGACAAGCCATCGACAACATCCCAATATCTGGTAAGCGCGTGATTATCGCTGCGTGCAATTCCATGCACCCCCTTGGTCGAGTATCATGATTCGGCTATGCCCTTTGCGCATGGCGTTCTTCTGACCTTTCCCTTCGACGCTTGGCGGTTTTTAGATTCATGGCTTCATCCCCGAGCTACATACCGTACCTATGCGTGGCAGCGGCGGCCTTTATCACGACCTTCCTCACGGTGCCCCTGGTCAAGCGCTTGGCAATTAAGCTCGACGCCGTCGACTATCCTTCTAAGCGCCGCATCAACACCAAGCCCATCCCGCGTTTGGGCGGAACGGCGGTGTTTTTGGGCCTGGTCGTTGCCTGTATTGTGCAAATCCTAGGCACCTGGCACCTAGGCTGGCCGCCCGTCCTGGTACCGCACCCGCGCCTCCACATTAGCTATCCCATGCTGGCACTCTCCTTTACCGTCATCTTTGCGACCGGCGCTATCGACGACGTCTTCCAACTCAAGCCCAAGCAAAAGCTGGCCGGTCAGGTCCTCGCCGCGCTCATCGCCTGCGTGGGCGGCCTGCGGATCGGCGTCATCGTCAACCCGTTTGCCCCCGGCGAAATCATGCTCGGATGGCTCGCCTACCCCATCACCGTAATCTATCTGGTGGCATTCACCAACATCATTAACCTCATCGACGGCCTCGACGGCTTGGCCACGGGCATCTGCGGCATCGCCTCGTTCACCATGTTTTCGATGGCCGTTCTTTCGGGCCGCATCGACGCCGCCGCGCTCTCCATTGCGCTCTTTGGCGCCTGTCTGGCCTTTTTGCGCTACAACTTCAACCCCGCAAGCATCTTCTTGGGCGACTCGGGGTCGCTGCTTCTGGGCTTTGCACTGGGCTCCATCTCGCTGCTCAACGTGAGCCGCACCGCCGCGCTCACCTCGCTTATCATCCCGCTCATCGTTGCCGGCGTGCCCATCATCGACACGTTTAGCGCCATCGTGCGCCGCAGGCGCGCCCACATTAGCATCGGGCAGGCCGACAAGGGCCACATCCACCACCGCCTAATCCAAGAAGGCTACAACCAAAAACAGGCCGTGCTGCTCATCTATGCCTGGTGCATCATGCTTTCGGCCGGCGCCGCCGCGATTAACCAGGTCGAGGTGCCCATGCGTGTGCTCATCTTTACCGTGCTCGCCATTGGCTCGGCGGCCTTTGCCAAGCATCTACATCTGTTTGAGCCCGTGCTGCGCCACCATTACAACAAGCGTACGCACGAGGACGAGCTCGTCACCCCCGACGACCCCGCCTTTAAGCAGGAGGAGCGGGCAGCCGAGGAGCGCAAAGAAGAGCGCCACCACAAGCTCTAGGGCAAGCTGCCGAGGATGTGCCAAGGCACCGTTAGCCAAGCACGGCCGCGCCGCGCCCATCGCACAAGCCACCCCTCTCCCGCCCCTCGCCTACTTACGC
>JAIHVJ010000279.1 GCA_022720335.1 Collinsella sp. | reverse complement strand
GCCTCCTCATGCTGTGTTTCATATAGAACAGAAGACCGGCATAGCTCCGCCGGTCTTCTGGGTACTTTAGCATACTAGAGTGTTTGCGGGGAAAATCCATCGCAGCCGCTCACGCCGTATTCATCTGGAAACATAGGGCAGTTCGCCGCAACCCAAACCCGCCTAGGCGCCAATCGCACGACGATACTCTGCCATTACCTGCGCATCGGCAGCTGCGGGGTCGGCGAAATAGCGCCCGTCATAGGTCTCGGCCGAAACAACTCCGCGATAGTCGCGCGCCACCAGCCTATCCAGGTCGGCGCGCATATCGCGGTCGCCGTCACCCCAGGCAAGATGCGTCGTGCCATCTGCCGCAACATCGACAAAATGCACGTGGGCGACATCATCGCCAAGCAGATCGAAATAATCGTCGATGGTATCCCCTGCCACCGCCATAGCGCCCAAATCCAGACACGCCTTAAGTGCCGGATGATCAACTGCCTCGATCATGCGCTTCGTGTCGGCCGCCGAGTTCACGATCATCGACTCAACCGGCTGTAGGGCCTCGAGCACCAGTCGCACGCCGCGCTCTCCCGCATGCTCGGCAATCGCACGCAGCATCGAAGCGCTGCGACCCCACGCGTCCTCGATCGGCTCGTTCAAAAATGCCCAGCCGCTCGAGACCATGACCTGCTCGGCTCCAAGTTCCGCCGCGATATCCACAACGTTCTTAAAGTACGCGAGCGTGCGGGCACGCGCCTCATTCCCACGCGCCGCGATATTCCACGGCTTGGGGTTGTTCTGTTCGGGACAAAGCCCCACAATCCGAACCCCATACCGCTGCGACAGCTCCCGCACCTGCTCGAGCGAATCGTATCCATGGCAATCGACATACAGATGCATCGCCCCGGTCCAAAGCTCGCAACACGTGTAGCCCGAGGCCGCTGCCGAAGAAAAGAATTCCTCAAGGTCAAAATAACGATGGCTGATATTCATGACGGCAAGCTGCGGATACTCCATCTTGTCCACCTTTCGGCAAAAGGGCGCCGCAGCACAGTGTGCGCGACGCCCCCTCTTACATTATTCTCATTATGACGGATGCCCTACTGAACACCAAGCACTCCAAAGAACGCGCCGGCGATACTCACGAGCAGGATCACGAGCATGATGACCAGCGGATTCATCTTCTTCTTGAGCATGAGATAGACGATTCCAAACAGCCCCATCGTGACAAAGCCCGGGAAGATTCCGTTGAGCAACTCGGCGAGCGTTTGAGCACCATCGCCCGCACCGACCATGAGCGGAATGTCCACGGTGACCATCTCCATGGTCATAGCGCCGATCACCATGGCGCCCATGATAGAGGCCATCTTGACGATCGTGTCCATAATGCCCGATTCCTGGACCTTGCTGATCATGTCCGAGCCAAAGCGATATCCCACAAACGTCAGCAGGTAACGGATGATGTAGTGGGGGACGTTGAACACGAGCAGGAACAAAATCGGGCCAAGAATAGAGCCCTGCAGCGCCAGCGACGTGCCGACACCCGTTGCCAAAATTCGCAGCGTGCCCCAGTAGAAGGCATCGCCCACGCCGGACAGCGGTCCCATCAAAGCAAGCTTGACATTAGAGATCGCGCTCGTGTCAAAGTTATCTTCGGTGGCGTTGACTTCTTCCATTGCGGCAGCAATAGACATGGGGAGCGTCGAGATGTACGGCGTGACGTTATAGAGCTCCATATGGCGCTTGAGTGCGGCCTTAAAGTCTGCATCCTGCGGATACAGCTTGCGAAGGATCGGCATAAGGGCCCACATAAAGCCGATATGGCCCATACGCTCGTAGTTCCAGGAGTGCTCATAGGGAATCGAGCGCCAGAACAGCTTCTTAAGATCTGCGCGGGTAATCAACCCGTCGTAGGAAGACTCAAACTT
>JAIHVJ010000278.1 GCA_022720335.1 Collinsella sp. | reverse complement strand
GTCGGCCGAGCGCGTCCAGCTAAAGTCCTGGCTCATGGCCTGCGTGACCAGCTGGTTCCAGGCATCGCGGTTGTCCCAGAACAGGCGTGCCGCGCGGAACACCGCGTCGCCCATCTCGTCGCCGTTAAAGTTGGTAAACGAGAAGCCCGTGCCCTCGCCGGTAAACTCGTTGTACGGCTGCACGGTGTCCTTCAGGCCACCGGTCTCGCGTACGATAGGCAGAGTGCCATAGCGCATGGCGATGATCTGCGACAGGCCGCAGGGTTCAAACTTCGAAGGCATCAGGAACATATCGGCTGCGGCATACATACGCTGCGACAGCGCCGGATCGAACTCGATGCGCGCGGCCATGGTGCCGGGGTACTTGTCCTGGAAATAGCGCAGGCCGTCCTCGTAGTCGCGGTCGCCGGTGCCCAGCACCGCCACCTGCACGCCGCCGGACAGGATGCGGTCGAGCGCGTACATGACCAGGTCCATGCCCTTCTGGCGCGTCAAGCGCGTGACCATGACCATAAGCGGACGGTCGTCACGCACCTCGAGCCCCAGCTCTTCCTGCAGCTTGGCCTTGCACACGGCCTTGCCGGAACGGTCTTCGACCGTGTAGTTGGCGGTAATGCGCTTGTCGGTCGCCGGATCAAAGCCCGCGACGTCGATGCCATTCAAAATGCCCTGCAGCGCGTAGGAGCGCTCCCGCAGCACGTCGTCCAGGCCCTCGCCAAATTCGGGCGTCTGGATCTCGTCGGCATAGGTAGGGCTCACCGTGGTGATGGCGTCGGCATAGCGCAGGGCGCCCAGCATGTAGTTGATGCTACAGGCGTCGCAACGCAGCTGCGAGGCGGCCGCCGGAATGTGCGCCACACCCAGGATGTCCTCCATCACGGTGTCGCTAAACTGGCCCTGGAACGCCACGTTGTGAATCGAGAACACGGTCTTGACGCGGTCATACAGCGGCAGGCCCTGGTAGAACTCGCGCAAGAACACGGGTGCCAGTGCCGTCTGCCAGTCGTTACAGTGCAGGATGTCGCACTCAAAACCGGCCGGCAGGTGCTGCAGGCTTTCGGTAATGGCCTTGGAGAAGAACGCAAAGCGCTCACCGTCGTCAAAGAAGCCGTACGGATAGTCGCGCGCAAAGTAGCGCTCGTTGTCGATGAACATATAGGTGACGCCGTCGTGCTCGAGCTTCTCGAGTCCGCAGTACTCATTGCGCCAGCCCAGGCTCACGTAAAAGTCGGCAAAATGCTCCATCTGCGCCTTGTACTCGTCCTTGATGGTGGCGTACTTGGGCACCATTACGATAACCTCGGCGCCGGCGCGCACGAGTGCTGCAGGCAGCGAGCCCGCCACGTCACCCAGGCCACCGGTCTTCACAAACGGTGCGCACTCGGCCGAGGCAAACACGATCTGCATCTTTTTGCTGGAATCTGCCATATTGTCTCCCATGTTGCAATTCGAGAATAGCCGCCTGGCGAGAACCGGGCGGCTATTCTACATGTTACGAGCGATGTTGCGGTGCCAACGTTAACGTACGATGGTGGTGTCGGAAGTTAACGGAGCCTTGCCCAGCACCAGAATGTTCTCGGGCGTGCCGCGAAGCTCGGTGTTGGTGGGGACCACATTGTGCTTGTCCAGAATGGCATTCTCGACGCGGGCGCCGCTCTTGATGATGCAGCTCTGGTTGATGATCGAGTTGGTCACCGAAGCGCCCTCCTCGACCACTACGCCGCGCGACAGGATCGAGTTGCGCACGGTGCCCTTGATGATGCAGCCGGCCGAGATAATCGAGTTGCAGGCGTGGCTACCGGTCGCATAGCGCGAAGGCGGCACGTCGTGAGCCTTGGTCAGGATCGGGCGCTCGGGATCGAAGAGCTGGTCGGCGACGGTCTGGTCGAGCAGGTCCATGCTGCGGCGATACAG